>NZ_JASWIM010000002.1:0-287158 GCF_030291335.1 Arenibacter flavimaris | reverse complement strand
ATTGGTTACTCCGTCCCCGTCACAATCAACTGTTAAATAGTCGCCGCTCTGGGCCAAGGTAATATGTTCAGGGTTGTAATCGCAAGGGTCCAATGGATCCGTGCCATCTTCTTTCTCATCCCCGTTGGTTACCCCATCCCCGTCACAGTCCGCTTCGTCCCAACTATTGGAAGGAGCTACAGTTTGGTGGGCCAATACAAAATCGCAGGAATCCAATGGATCCGTACCGTCTTCCTTCTCATCCCCATTGGTTACTCCGTCCCCGTCACAATCAACTGTTAAATAGTCGCCGCTCTGGGCCAAGGTAATATGTTCAGGGTTGTAATCGCAAGGGTCCAATGGATCCGTGCCATCTTCTTTCTCATCCCCATTGGTTACTCCGTCCCCATCACAATCAACTGTTAAATAGTCGCCGCTCTGGGCCAAGGTAATATGTTCAGGGTTGTAATCGCAAGGGTCCAATGGATCCGTGCCATCTTCTTTCTCATCCTCGTTGGTTACCCCATCCCCGTCACAGTCAGCTTCGTCCCAACTATTGGAAGGAGCTACAGTTTGGTGGGCCAATACAAAATCGCAGGAATCCAATGGATCCGTACCATCTTCCTTCTCATCCCCATTGGTTACTCCGTCCCCATCACAGTCAACTGTTAAATAGTCGCCGCTCTGGGCCAAGGTAATATGTTCAGGGTTGTAATCGCAAGGGTCCAATGGATCCGTGCCATCTTCTTTCTCATCCTCGTTGGTTACCCCATCCCCGTCACAGTCAGCTTCGTCCCAACTATTGGAAGGAGCTACAGTTTGGTGGGCCAATACAAAATCGCAGGAATCCAATGGATCCGTACCATCTTCCTTCTCATCCCCATTGGTTACTCCGTCCCCATCACAGTCAACTGTTAAATAGTCGCCGCTCTGGGCCAAGGTAATATGTTCAGGGTTGTAATCGCAAGGGTCCAATGGATCCGTGCCATCTTCTTTCTCATCCTCGTTGGTTACCCCATCCCCGTCACAGTCCGCATTCTTCCATTCCGTTGATGGTGAGCAGTTCTGGTGGGCCAAAATAAAATCACAGGGGTCCAATGGATCCGTACCGTCTTCCTTTTCCTTTTCATTGGTTACGCCATCACCGTCACAATCCGCATTCTTCCATTCCGTTGATGGTGAGCAGTTCTGGTGGGCCAATATAAAATCACAGGGGTCCAATAAATCCGTACCGTCTTCCTTTTCCTTTTCATTGGTTACGCCATCACCGTCACAATCCGCCTTCTTCCAAGCAGTAGACGGCGCACAGTTCTGATGGGCCAATATAAAATCACAGGGATCCAACGGATCCGTGCCATCCAACTTTTCTTTTTTATTCGTTACTCCGTCACCGTCGCAATCGGCATTCTTCCAAGCAGTAGACGGCGCACAGTTCTGATGGGCCAAAATAAAATCGCAAGGATTATTCGGATCCGTACCATCCTCATTTTCCTTATCATTGGTCACACCATCCCCATCTGAATCCACAGCTGTAGCCGATGATGAACCTATTATTGTAGTGGAAAGAGGACTACCAGGATTTAAAGCAAATGCTGAAGCCATGCCATTACCAGACAATTCAATATTACCGATAGCAAAAAGATCCCAAAATCCATTCAAAGAATTTTCCTTGATATCTGATGTTTCTTTATCATCGTCTTCATGCAATACGGGTTCCCCATGAATAGAATTAAAATTATATACATAGGTATTCCCATAGGAGGAAGAACTTCCAAAAACAAAAATAACAGCGATAAGTGAAAAATAGCGGGCTAAAGTGCTCCTATATTTCACAAAAGTAATATTCTCCATAAATGATAGTTTTATATCAACTGATCACCATGGCATAATAGGTAAAAACAAATGTAAGAAGTTGGGGCCAACTCCAAAATTACATGCAAGATATATCTAAAAAATCAATACTCATAAGGTTTTCAATCTGTAAATTATATAAAATCTGCCAATAACCGTATTACTCGACAAAGTGTTAATTATTTACAAAAATAACTTTGAAAAAAATATGATTAACCTGTAAAAAATATTATTTGAACAACACTTGACCTAAACTTTTTCATTGGTGAAAAATACATTACAGACCTATCATTTAACAAAACCCGACGAATGGTTTTATCTATTTTGATTAAAATATACTCACTTTAATACCTAAAAAAAGGTATACAAAAATTAAGAATATTCCCAAAAATAATATTTGGATCACAATAGGCACTGGACGGGCAAGGCAACCGTATTCAAATGTCATATAGATTTCAAGAATAAAATCGATACCACAAGAACCAAAGCCACACAAGACTCCAATTGTTACCTATACATTCAAAATATCCGCCAATTAATAATTCTTTGTTGCATTAACCCATATTTGCTGGTTGAAAAAAATTAATTTGACTTATTTTTGCCGAAATCAAAAGATCAATGAGTTTTAGGGAACAAATTGAAAGAAGAAGGACTTTCGGAATTATATCGCATCCCGATGCGGGAAAAACTACACTTACTGAAAAACTACTCCTTTTCGGGGGTGCCATTCAGGAGGCCGGAGCTGTTAAAAACAATAAGATAAAGAAAACTGCTACCAGTGACTTTATGGAAATTGAAAAACAAAGAGGTATTTCAGTTGCCACCTCTGTTCTTGCCTTTCTCTACAAGGACAAAAAAATAAATATACTGGACACTCCAGGCCACAAGGATTTTGCGGAAGATACTTTTAGAACCCTAACTGCCGTTGACAGCGTAATCGTTGTTGTTGATGTTGCAAAAGGTGTAGAGGAGCAAACTGAAAAATTAGTGGAAGTTTGTAGAATGCGGAACATTCCAATGATCGTATTCATCAACAAATTGGACCGTGAAGGAAAAGATGCCTTCGATTTATTGGACGAAGTTGAGCAAAAATTGGGACTTTCCGTTACCCCATTAAGTTTCCCGATCGGCATGGGTTATGATTTTAAAGGAATCTATAATATTTATGAAAAAAACATCAATCTTTTTAGTGGGGACAGTAAGAAGAATATTGAGGACACTATAGCTTTCGACGATATTAACAACCCGCAGTTAGAAGAAATTATAGGTACAAAAGCAGCCACTGAGCTCAGGGACAACCTGGAATTGGTCAACGGTGTATACCCCCCCTTCAACAAGGAAAGTTATCTCCAGGGAACACAGCAACCCGTTTTTTTTGGTTCTGCCCTGAACAATTTTGGAGTGCGTGAACTGTTGGATTGTTTTATAGATATTGCCCCCTCGCCCCGGGCCAAAATGGCCGAAGAGCGCCTTGTAGAGGCCAATGAAAAGGAATTAACTGGTTTTGTATTTAAGATACACGCCAATATGGATCCAAAGCACAGGGATCGTCTAGCATTCATAAAAATAGTTTCGGGTACTTTTGAAAGGAACAAACCCTATTTACATGTCCGACAAAACAAAAATTTGAAGTTCTCCAGTCCCAATGCATTTTTCGCCGAGAAAAAAGAAATTGTGGATATTTCCTATCCTGGGGATATTGTTGGATTACATGATACCGGAAATTTCAAAATTGGAGATACCTTGACGGAAGGTGAAGTTCTACACTACAAAGGTATCCCCAGCTTTTCCCCGGAACACTTTAGATATATCAATAATGCAGATCCCATGAAAGCCAAACAGCTCAACAAGGGAATTGACCAATTAATGGATGAAGGGGTTGCCCAGTTATTCACCTTGGAAATGAACAACAGAAAAGTTATAGGTACTGTGGGAGCCTTACAATTTGAAGTAATACAATATCGTTTGGAGCACGAATATGCCGCCAAATGCACTTATGAAAATTTCCCGGTTTACAAAGCTTGTTGGGTAGACCCCAAGGACAGGAACAGTGAGGAATTTAAGGAATTTAAACGGGTAAAGCAGAAGTTTTTGGCCATGGACAAACGCAAGCAACTTGTTTTTCTTGCGGATTCCCAGTTTTCACTGCAGATGACCCAGCAGAAATACCCCAACGTAAAACTTCATTTTACTTCAGAATTCAATTAAATCACATATAGATTCCCGTAAAACAAAAAACCTTCTGCTAATACAGAAGGTTTTTTTATTGCTTTTAAGCTTCACCCGTTGGTCCAAAATTCAATGGAATGGGAGGCTGCTCATAATCCTTTATTGTTCCATGTGCCTTTTCGAAGCGACTCACATTATCACCAAGCGCCTTTAAGAATTTCTTGGCATGCTGGGGGGTAAGCACAATCCTACTTTTCACCTTTGCCTTGGGAGCCCCGGGCATCATGCTTATAAAATCCACTACAAACTCTGAAACGGAATGATTGATTATAGCCAAATTGGAATATATTCCCTCAGCCGTTTTCTCATCCAGCTCTATGTTGATCTGTTTTTGATTTTGATCCTTATCACTCATTATAAAAAATGATTATCTATTA
Organism: Arenibacter flavimaris; assembly: GCF_030291335.1. Classification (NCBI taxonomy): domain Bacteria; kingdom Pseudomonadati; phylum Bacteroidota; class Flavobacteriia; order Flavobacteriales; family Flavobacteriaceae; genus Arenibacter; species Arenibacter flavimaris. The sequence continues at coordinate 282,722 of NZ_JASWIM010000002.1, read as the reverse complement.
CTATTTAACTAAAAGCTAATGAACAAGTAACAAACAAATTGTCAATTGTCCAAAAAAAAACCCCGGTGAATAACACCGAGGTTCTTATTATTTAGAATTTCAATTCCTCTTTTCGGGCCATGATTTCATCGTATTCCTCCTTGGAACCTACAATGATATTTTCATAATCCCTCATTCCCGTACCTGCTGGGATTTTATGACCAACAATTACGTTTTCTTTCAATCCTTCCAGCGTATCTACCTTACCGCTTACAGCAGCTTCGTTAAGTACTTTGGTCGTTTCCTGGAAAGAAGCGGCAGAAATAAATGATTTGGTCTGTAAGGAAGCACGTGTAATTCCTTGTAGGATTGGTGTAGCTGTTGCCGCTACAGCGTCCCTTGCAGTAACCAAATTCTTATCGTTACGTTTAAGAATCGAATTCTCATCCCTTAATTCACGGGCACTAACAATCTGACCCGGCTTTAAGTTTTCGGAATCACCCGCATCTTCTACCACTTTCTGTCCGAAAATCTCATCGTTCTCTTGGATGAAATCATCCTTGTGAACCAATTGATTTTCCAAGAAGATAGTATCTCCCGGATCCTCTATACGCACTTTACGCATCATTTGACGCACTACTACCTCAAAGTGCTTATCATTGATCTTCACCCCTTGCAATCGATATACTTCCTGAACTTCGTTCACCAAGTATTGTTGCACCGCTGAAGGTCCTTTGATGGCCAAGATATCCTCTGGAGTGATTGATCCATCGGACAATGGCATTCCTGCACGTACGTAATCATTTTCTTGTACAAGAATTTGATTGGACAATTTAACCAAGTATTTCTTGACCTCACCCAATTTGGATTCGATAATGATCTCGCGGTTACCTCTTTTGATCTTACCAAAGGAAACAACACCATCAATCTCGGAAACAACAGCAGGGTTGGATGGGTTACGGGCTTCGAACAATTCGGTAACTCTTGGAAGACCACCCGTAATATCCCCAGCCTTAGCTGATTTACGCGGTATCTTAACCAAAATTTTACCTTCATTGATCTTGTCTCCATCATCTACCATAATATGCGATCCAACCGGAAGGTTGTAAGAACGCAATACTTCATCCTTATTGTTTTTGATCAATAGGGTAGGTATTAATTTCTTGTTCCTTGATTCTGAAATTACTTTCTCTTGGAATCCAGTCTGTTCATCAATCTCTACCTGATACGTAATACCTTGTTCAATATTCTCATATGCAATTTGTCCTGGGAATTCTGAAACAATAACTCCGTTGTAAGGATCCCAAGAACAAATAACCTGACCTTTCTCTATTTTTTCACCATTCTTAATGAACAACTGTGAACCGTAAGGAATGTTGTTGGTACTTAGTGTTATTCCAGATTTTGCATCCACAACCTTAATCTCTGATGTCCTAGAAATTACAATCTCTGATTTTTTACCATCTCCATCCTGACTGGAAACTGTCCTTAAATCTTCAATCTCAGCGACACCGGCAAATCTGGCTTCCAATTTATTTTCTTCAGAGATGTTACCTGCAATACCTCCCACGTGGAAAGTACGCAATGTTAACTGTGTTCCTGGCTCACCGATAGACTGTGCAGCTACTACACCAACAGCCTCACCACGTTGTACCATTTTATTGGTAGACAAGTTTCTTCCGTAACATTTACCACAGATACCTTTCTGTGCCTCACATGTAAGAGCAGAACGCACTTCTACTTTTTCAACTGGGGATGCTTCTATTTTCTTCACATCCGATTCCATAATTTCCTGACCTGCCTTTAAAAGCAATTCTTCAGAAATAGGATCATAAACATCATGTAAAGAAACCCTTCCAAGGATACGTTCCCCTAAAGTTTCAACAATCTCTTCATTTTTCTTAAGGGCCTCAACCTGAACCCCTCTTAGTGTTTCACAATCCTCAATATTGATAATTACATCTTGTGAAACATCCACCAAACGACGTGTAAGATAACCTGCATCCGCCGTTTTCAACGCCGTATCCGCAAGACCTTTACGTGCACCGTGAGTAGATATAAAGTATTCAAGAATGGAAAGACCCTCTTTAAAGTTGGATAAAATGGGGTTTTCAATGATCTCCCCACCTCCAGCAGTAGATTTTTTTGGTTTTGCCATTAATCCACGCATACCGGTCAACTGGCGAATCTGCTCCTTGGAGCCCCTTGCACCAGAATCCAACATCATATACACAGAGTTAAATCCTTGCTGATCCTCACGGATACGCTTCATAGCCAATTCCGTTAACATGGCATTGGTAGATGTCCAAACGTCAATTACCTGATTGTAACGCTCGTTATTGGTTATAAGCCCCATGTTATAGTTGGCCATAATACCATCTACCTGTGTATTGGCATCCGCAATCATTTCATGCTTCTCAGGCGGAATAATAATATCTCCCAAACTAAAGGACAATCCACCTTTAAAAGCGAATTCATATCCCATAGTTTTTATTTTATCCAAGAAATCGGCTGTTGTTGGAACATCGGTAACACTTAATATATTACCAATGATATCCCTAAGCGATTTTTTGTTCAATACCTCGTTAATGTATCCTGCCTGCTCTGGAACTACCATGTTGAACAATACCCTACCAACTGTTGTTGGAATGATTTGATTGACCAATTCACCAGCCTCATTAAAATCTTTGGCACGTACCTTTATACCGGCATTAAGATCTAGCCTACCTTCATTAAAGGCGATAACCACCTCTTCATAGGAATAGAACGTTAAACCTTCTCCTTTTACCGCTACCTCTGGAGTTGACTTTCTTTCTTTGGTCATATAATAAAGTCCCAAGACCATATCCTGTGATGGTACGGTAATAGGAGAACCATTTGCAGGGTTCAAAATATTATGTGATGCCAACATTAAAAGTTGTGCCTCCAAAATAGCTTCAGGTCCCAAAGGCAAGTGAACTGCCATTTGATCCCCATCAAAATCCGCATTAAATGCAGTACACACCAAGGGGTGCAAACGTATAGCCTTACCTTCAATAAGCTTTGGCTGGAACGCCTGAATACCTAGTCTGTGCAATGTAGGGGCACGATTCAACAATACTGGGTGTCCTTTTAAAACATTTTCAAGAATATCCCAAACTACAGGTTCTTTCTTATCAATGATCTTCTTGGCAGATTTCACCGTTTTTACAATACCCCTTTCGATCAACTTTCGGATAACAAAAGGCTTGTAAAGTTCAGCTGCCATATCTTTGGGCAAACCACATTCAAACAATTGCATTTCAGGTCCAACGACGATTACCGAACGAGCGGAATAATCCACACGTTTACCCAAAAGGTTTTGACGGAAACGACCTTGTTTTCCTTTCAGTGAATCTGAAAGTGACTTTAGTGGCCTATTGGATTCTGTTTTAACTGCAGATGCCTTACGTGTGTTGTCAAATAAAGAATCAACTGCCTCCTGAAGCATACGCTTCTCATTTCTAAGAATCACCTCTGGCGCCTTGATCTCGACCAATCTTTTAAGACGGTTGTTCCTTATAATAACCCTTCTGTAAAGGTCATTTAAATCCGAGGTTGCAAAACGGCCACCATCAAGCGGTACTAAAGGACGTAGTTCCGGTGGAATAACAGGAATCACCTTCATGATCATCCAATCCGGCCTGTTCTCCCTATTTTCCTGAGACTCCCTTAAGGCTTCCACTACTTGAAGTCTTTTCAAGGCTTCGGTCTTACGCTGTTTGGAAGTTTCGGTATTGGCCTTATGTCTTAATTCATAGGACAATTGGCTCAAGTCTATTCTCGCCAAAAGATCAATTAAGCATTCCGCACCCATTTTAGCGATAAACTTGTTCGGGTCAGTATCTTCCAAGTACTGATTCTCTTGTGGAATAGACTCCAATATATTCAAATATTCCTCTTCGCTCAAGAAATCCATTTTTTGGATTTCCTCACCGTCCGGTCCCTTGGCAATACCCGGCTGAATTACTACATAACGTTCGTAGTAAATAATCATATCCAATTTCTTGGAAGGCAAACCCAATAGGTAACCAATTTTATTGGGCAAGGAACGGAAATACCAGATATGGGCAACAGGAACAACCAAATTAATGTGTCCTACCCTATCTCTACGTACCTTTTTCTCCGTGACCTCTACCCCACAACGATCACAAACAATACCACGGTAACGAATCCTCTTATATTTCCCACAGGCACATTCATAATCCTTTACAGGACCAAAAATACGCTCACAGAATAGACCGTCCCGCTCAGGCTTGTGCGTTCTATAGTTAATAGTTTCAGGTTTTAAAACCTCACCTCTTGACTCTGCCAAAATAGCTTCTGGAGATGCCAAACCGATTGAAATTTTATCGAACCTTTTAATGGTATTATTATCTTTTAGTCTAGCCATAACTATAATCTGATACTAATTTAATTCTTGTTATTAGGAATAGTGTTTAAAACCAATCCTTGTTATTCTTCCAATCTAATATCCAAACCTAATCCCTTAAGTTCGTGCATTAATACGTTGAAAGATTCTGGCAAACCAGGTTCTGGCATGGTCTCTCCTTTTACGATCGCCTCGTAAGTCTTGGCCCTACCTATAACATCATCCGACTTAACGGTCAGTATTTCCCGTAATGTAGCAGAGGCTCCATAAGCTTCCAGTGCCCAAACTTCCATCTCTCCAAAACGTTGTCCACCAAATTGTGCTTTACCACCCAATGGCTGCTGCGTAATAAGTGAGTATGGTCCAATGGAACGAGCATGCATTTTATCGTCTACCATATGTCCTAATTTCAACATATAGATAACCCCAACGGTTGCAGGCTGGTCAAAACGTTGACCCGTACCGCCATCGTAAAGATACGTATGTCCAAATCTAGGAATTCCTGCTTCATCGGTATAGGCATTGATTTGCTCCAAGGTAGCACCATCAAAAATTGGGGTCGCATATTTCTTCCCTAATTTTAATCCGGCCCATCCTAAAACAGTTTCATATATCTGTCCAATGTTCATACGGGAAGGCACCCCTAATGGATTCAATACTATATCCACCGGTGTTCCATCCTCTAGGAACGGCATGTCCTCGTGACGTACAATTCTGGAAACGATACCTTTGTTTCCGTGACGGCCCGCCATTTTATCCCCAACCTTCAGTTTACGCTTTTTCGCTATGTAAACTTTGGCCAATTTCATAATACCGGCTGGCAATTCATCACCAACGGAAATAGTGAACTTGTCCCTTCTAAGGTTACCTTGAAGATCGTTCAACTTTATCTTATAGTTATGCAAAAGATCGGTTACCAAGGTGTTGCTTTCCTTATCCGTAGTCCAACTTCCACCAACCAAATGGGCAAAATCATCAACGGCATTCAACATTTTCATGGTATACTTCTTTCCTTTTGGCAAGACTTCTTCCCCAAGGTCGTTCAATACCCCTTGGGAAGTTTTGCCATTGACCAATGTAAATAGTTTTTCGACCAATACATCTTTCAATTGCTGGAATTTCACTTCGTATTCCAACTCCAATTTGGAAAGTTCTTCCTTATCCTCGGAACGCTTACGCTTATCCTTAACAGATCTTGAGAATAATTTCTTGTCTATAACAACCCCTCTAAGTGATGGGGATGCCTTTAAGGAAGCATCTTTTACATCACCGGCTTTATCACCAAAAATGGCGCGTAACAATTTTTCTTCCGGGGTAGGATCGGACTCACCTTTAGGAGTGATCTTACCGATCAAAATATCCCCAGGCTTAACTTCCGCTCCAATACGGATCATTCCGTATTCATCCAAATCCTTGGTAGCTTCTTCAGAAACGTTGGGAATATCATTGGTCAACTCTTCAGCTCCCAATTTGGTATCCCTTACCTCCAAAGCGTACTCATCAACATGGATAGATGTAAAAATGTCCTCACGAACTACTTTTTCAGAAATAACGATCGCATCCTCAAAGTTGTAACCTTTCCATGGCATAAACGCCACTACCAGGTTTCTTCCCAATGCCAATTCGCCACTTTCCGTAGCGTAGCCTTCACAAAGAACCTGTCCTTTTTTAACCTTGTAACCCTTTTTTACAATAGGTTTAAGGTTAATACTTGTTCCTTGGTTTGTTTTTCTAAACTTGACCAATTCATAAGTTTTGGAATCTTCTTCAAAGCTAACCAATCTTTGCTCTTCGGTACGGTCGTACTTAATGGTGATTTTCTGGGAATCAACATATTCTATAACCCCATCTCCTTCTGCATTTATCAATACCCTTGAATCCGACGCTACTTGACGTTCCAAACCTGTACCCACAATAGGTGATTCCGGCTTCAATAATGGAACGGCCTGACGCATCATGTTAGATCCCATCAAGGCCCTGTTGGCATCATCATGTTCCAAAAATGGGATCAAGGATGCCGAAATGGAAGCTATCTGGTTGGGTGCAACATCGGTATATTGAATTTCAGCAGGATCCACCACTGGAAAATCCCCTTCTTCCCTTGCAATTACCTTCTCTGCAGTAATGTTTCCTTTTTCATCCATAGGAATGTTTGCCTGGGCAATTTTCATTCCTTCTTCCTCTTCTGCACTTAGGTAAGTAAAGTCGTTAATGTTTACTGTACCATTGTCAACCTTACGATACGGTGTTTCCAAGAAGCCCATTGGGTTTACCTTGGCAAATACCGATAGTGAGGATATCAATCCAATGTTCGGTCCTTCCGGAGTTTCAATAGGACAAAGTCTACCGTAATGCGTATAGTGCACATCACGTACCTCAAACCCTGCTCTTTCCCTTGAAAGTCCGCCTGGCCCCAATGCCGACAATCTTCTCTTGTGCGTAATTTCGGCCAATGGATTGGTTTGATCCATAAACTGTGATAACTGGTTGGTACCAAAGAAAGAGTTGATCACCGAAGACAGGGTCTTGGCATTGATCAAATCTATTGGGGTAAACACCTCATTATCACGTACGTTCATACGCTCGCGAATTGTTCTGGCCATACGTGCCAGACCAACACCAAATTGCTGTGACAATTGTTCACCAACAGTCCTTACCCTACGGTTGGAAAGGTGATCAATATCATCGATCTCAGCTTTGGAGTTGATAAGCTCTATCAAATATTTAATAATGGTAATGATATCTTCCTTGGTCAAGACCTGCTTGTCCATTCCAATATCCAATCCCAATTTTTTGTTCATTCTATAACGTCCTACCTCACCAAGGTTGTAACGTTGATCGGAGAAAAACAATTTATCTATAATACCACGTGCTGTTTCCTCATCGGGCGGTTCAGCATTACGCAATTGACGATAGATATGTTCAACAGCCTCTTTTTCAGAATTCGTCGGATCCTTCTGTAGGGTGTTATGGATAATGGCATAATCGCTTTGTGCATTATTCTCTTTGTGCAAAAGAATAGTCTTCACATCAGCTTCCAATATCTCATTTATGTGATCTTTTTCTAAAATAGTATCACGGTCAAGGATAATCTCATTTCTCTCAATAGATACCACTTCGCCCGTATCCTCGTCCACAAAATCCTCATGCCATGTATTCAATACTCTAGCCGCCAATTTTCGGCCCAATACTTTCTTTAATCCGGCATTGGAGACTTTCACTTCCTCAGAAAGGTCGAAAATTTCCAAAATATCCTTATCCCTTTCAAAACCAATGGCCCTGAACAAGGTGGTAACCGGTAATTTTTTCTTTCTATCAATATAGGCGTACATAACACCATTGATATCCGTTGCAAACTCTATCCAGGAACCTTTAAAAGGAATCACCCTTGCAGAGTACAACTTTGTTCCATTTGCATGGAAAGATTGACCAAAGAAAACCCCTGGAGAACGGTGTAACTGGGAAACAACAACGCGTTCTGCTCCATTGATCACGAAGGTACCGCTAGGAGTCATATAAGGAATAGTTCCTAAGTACACATCTTGTACAATGGTCTCGAAATCCTCATGCTCGGGATCTGTACAATATAATTTTAATCTTGCTTTTAATGGAACACTATAAGTAAGTCCACGCTCAATACATTCTTGAATGGAATATCTAGGTGGATCAATGAAATAATCTAAAAATTCTAATACGAACTGGTTCCTTGTGTCTGTAATTGGAAAGTTTTCCATGAAGGTGTTGTACAACCCTTCATTGCCCCTTTCGTCAGATTTAGTTTCAAGTTGAAAAAAATCTTGAAATGATTTAATCTGAATGTCCAAGAAATCCGGATAATTCGGCGTGTTCTTAGCGGATGCGAAACTTATTCTTTCAGTCTGATTTGTGAACATCTATGGACAAAATTTTGATCGTGAATACTATAATTGGGTAGTGTACGCCACTATACACGGTATCTATAAAAAGGCTTAGGTCTAGCCACAAAAAGCGGAAAGACCTAAACCAAAATATTAATGGTTGTCGTTGCTATTATTTAAGCTCAACTTCCGCTCCTGCTTCTTCCAAAGATTTTTTAATTCCTTCTGCTTCGTCTTTAGAAACACCTTCCTTAACGGCTTTTGGTGCGCTATCAACGATGTCCTTAGCATCTTTCAATCCTAAACCAGTTAATTCCTTAACCAATTTAACTACTGCTAATTTAGAAGCACCAGCTGCTTTCAATATAACATCAAATTCCGATTTTTCCTCAGCAGCATCACCACCATCGGCAGCACCGCCACCAGCAGCAACAGCAACTGCAGCAGCTGCAGGCTCTATACCGTATTCATCTTTTAATATATTAGCCAACTCATTTACTTCCTTTACTGTAAGGTTAACCAATTGTTCTGCGAAATCTTTTAAATCTGCCATTTTTCTATCGTTTAATAAAATTTTAAAATATAATTGTTTTTAGTGCGTACGTATTATCTTTCTGATAATGTCTTAAGGATTCCAGCAAGTTTACCTCCACCGGATTTAAGTCCAGAAATAACATTTTTGGCTGGGGATTGTAACAATCCAATAATTTCTCCAACCATTTCCTCTTTGGACTTAATGCTTTCCAAAGCATCCAATTGATCATCACCAACATAAATTGCCTCGGCAATATATGCTCCCTTCAACAAAGGCTTATTAGACTTCTTTCTAAAAGTCTTAATCAGCTTTGCGGGTGCATTTCCGGTTTCCGAAAACATTAAAGAGGTATTCCCCTTCAACACTGTTGGAAGTTCACCGAAATCCTTATCCGAAGCCTCCATTGCTTTTGCAAGCAAGGTATTCTTAACTACAGCAAGTTTTATATCAGCCTTGTAACAAGCCCTTCTCAATGCCGAAGTAGTTTCAGCATTTAATCCGGAAATATCGGCTAAATATATAGTGGAGCTATCCCCTAACTGCGCAGTTAAATCTTGTATAACATTTAATTTCTCTTCTCTTGTCATAATAAAAATTTTTAACTACCAGTTAAACTGCTTTTGGATCCAATGCAACACTAGGACTCATAGTACTGGACATATATATAGTCTTCACATATATTCCTTTGGCTGCAGTTGGCTTTAATTTTACCAGTGTATCCAACAGCTCGTTGGCATTGTCCGCAATTTTATCAGCTGAGAAAGAAACTTTCCCGATTGCAGCATGCACAATTCCTGTTTTATCCACCTTAAAATCGATCTTACCGGCTTTTACCTCAGCAACTGCTTTGGCAACATCCATAGTAACCGTACCTGTTTTTGGGTTCGGCATAAGACCTCTTGGTCCCAAGACCCTACCTAAAGGACCTAGCTTACCCATAACACTTGGCATCGTGATGATCACATCAACATCGGTCCAACCGCTTTTAATTTTATCCAAATATTCGTCCAATCCTACGAAATCAGCACCAGCTTCCTTAGCCTCCGCTTCTTTGTCCGGTGTTACCAAAGCCAAAACCTTAACATCCTTACCAGTACCGTGGGGAAGTGTAACAACACCACGAACCATTTGATTGGCCTTTCTTGGATCAACGCCCAAACGTACCGCCAATTCAACAGATGCATCGAATTTTGTATTGGTTATTTCTTTTACTAAAGCAGATGCCTCTTCAACAGAATAGAGTTTATTCTTATCTATTTTGCTGTGGGCTTCTTTTTGCTTCTTTGTTAATTTTGCCATTCTAAATTGCTTTTAAGATTTTAAAAAGGTCTGTTGCCTGCAACTTTTAAACCCATAGACCTTGCTGTACCTGCAACCATACTCATTGCCGATTCTACCGTAAAGGCATTAAGATCTACCATTTTGTCTTCAGCGATCAACTTGATCTGGTCCCAAGATACACTTGCAACCTTATTTCTGTTAGGCTCGCCAGATCCTTTTTTAATCTTAGCCGCTTCCATTAATTGAACTGCCGCCGGCGGTGTCTTTACGACAAAGTCGAACGACTTGTCTTTATAAACCGTGATCGCCACTGGCAATACTTTGCCTGGTTTGTCCTGCGTACGAGCATTGAATTGCTTACAGAACTCCATAATGTTGACCCCGGCAGCACCTAAAGCGGGTCCAACCGGTGGCGATGGATTCGCTGCACCTCCCCTAACTTGTAGTTTAACTACTTTACTTACTTCTTTTGCCATTGTTTAAAATTAAATTTAAAGAGTGTTAATTTGGAAGCAACACTACTTTTATCTATGTAACAGTTCTTATTAAACTTTTTCTACTTGCATATAACTGAGCTCCAATGGTGTTTTTCTTCCAAAAATTTTCACCATTACCTCCAGCTTGCGCTTTTCTTCATTAATCTTTTCTACGGTTCCATTAAAACCATTGAACGGCCCATCAATAACCTTTACAGTTTCACCGAACACAAACGGGATGGCAACACTATCGGTCTTAATAGCCAATTCATCAACTTTTCCAAGCATTCTATTCACTTCGGATTTCCTCAAAGGAACAGGATCCCCCCCTTTGGTCTCACCTAAAAATCCAATGACATTGGTAATAGAACGGATAATATGAATCATTTCACCCCCTAGGTTGGCTTTGATCATAATATATCCCGGAAAATAAACACGTTCTTTGTTTATCTTTTTTCCGTTTCTTATTTGCACCACTTTCTCAGTAGGAACAAGAACTTCTTCCAAATAGTCACCAAAACCAAGCCTAGCGACTTCCGCCTCTATATAGCCTTTAATTTTGTTTTCCTGACCACTTACGGCTCTTACAACATACCATTTCTTATCCAATACTTCTGACATACAGTACTTCTTAATTGATTATGTTATTGAAATACAGTTGTATCAACTTACCAAACAAACTATCAACACCCCAAGTCGCAAGCGCAAAAATTATAGAGAACACCGCTACGATCACCATCAAGTTGGAAGATTCCTCCCTTGTCGGCAAAGTAACATTGTTCCTAAGTTCGTCTATAGATTCCTTTATATATGTAAACATGCTGCGATATATTTATTTTCCAAACTACAAAACAAGGCCTTAAAAAAAACTGACGACACCATCCAAATCAGAAAAGAACCCATTGTATTCTGCACGGGCGGAGAGGCTCGAACTCCCGACACCTGGTTTTGGAGACCAGTGCTCTACCAACTGAGCTACACCCGTTTATATTTACATTGAAAGGTATCCCGCTTTAGCAAGACACCCTCAATGTAAACAATACTATACTAAAATATTAATCTAATATCTTGGTAACCTGTCCTGCACCAACTGTTCTACCACCTTCACGGATAGCAAAACGCAAACCTTCACTAAGTGCGATTGGAGACAACAAGTCAACAATAATAGTAAGGTTATCCCCTGGCATAACCATCTCAACTCCACTAGGAAGATTGATAGTACCGGTAACATCAGTAGTTCTTACATAGAACTGAGGACGGTAGTTATTATGGAATGGAGTGTGACGTCCACCTTCTTCTTTTTTAAGGATATAAACCTCAGCTTCAAATTTAGCGTGTGGCTTAACAGAACCTGGCTTACAGATTACCATTCCTCTTTTTATTTGAGCTTTTTCAATACCTCTCAAAAGAATACCAACGTTATCACCAGCTTCACCTCTATCCAATATCTTACGGAACATCTCAACCCCAGTAATGGTAGAATTCAATTTTTCAGCACCCATACCAATGATCTCAACAGGATCTCCTGTGTTTGCAACTCCTGTTTCAATACGTCCAGTAGCAACAGTTCCACGACCTGTAATAGTAAATACATCTTCAACAGGCATCAAGAAAGGCTTATCAACATCCCTTGTTGGCAATTCGATCCAGCTATCAACAGCTTCCATCAATTCCATTACAGTATCAACCCATTTTTGCTCACCGTTAAGTGCACCCAAAGCCGATCCGGAAATAACAGGACCATTGTCACCATCATACTCATAGAAAGAAAGCAACTCCCTTACTTCCATTTCAACCAACTCCAAAAGCTCCTCATCATCAACCATATCCACTTTGTTCAAGAAAACAACAATTCTTGGAATACCAACCTGACGACCTAAAAGGATGTGCTCCCTAGTCTGTGGCATTGGACCATCAGTAGCAGCAACAACCAATATGGCACCGTCCATTTGAGCAGCACCAGTAACCATGTTCTTTACGTAATCCGCGTGACCTGGACAATCCACGTGAGCATAGTGACGGTTCGCGGTAGAATATTCTACGTGTGAAGTATTAATTGTAATACCTCTTTCTTTTTCCTCAGGAGCGTTGTCGATAGAATCGAAACTTCTCATTTCAGAAAGTCCTGCGTTTGCCAATACTGTAGTAATCGCAGCAGTCAATGTAGTTTTACCGTGATCCACGTGTCCAATAGTACCTATATTCAAATGCGGTTTGGAACGATCAAATGTTGCCTTTGCCATGTGTGTTAATTTTAATTCTTAGTTTATATTAGTGTACAAATAATGCCTTAATTGAGCCAATGATGAGATTTGAACTCATGACCTCTTCCTTACCAAGGAAACGCTCTACCCCTGAGCTACACCGGCATCTTTAATTTTAACCATTGGGCCAGGCCCAATCTAAAACTACAACCCTATACCCAAAGTTTAAGAGCGTTGACGAAGTTTACCCTCGGCGTCGCTCAGGACAGGATACCAAAATCTTGTCCATTTAATTTTAATTGCGCAAAGCCCCATCAAAGGAGCTTTTGCTTTTAAAATTAGAGCGGGAGACCGGGTTCGAACCGGCGACATTCAGCTTGGAAGGCTGACGCTCTACCAACTGAGCTACTCCCGCTTTTTATAATTTTTAGGCAAACCTAAAAATTAATTTCATTATTTCAAAAAAAACTTTCTGTATTCTCATACAAAGACCTTTTAAAGCCTTTTTGTGGGGAGAGCAGGATTCGAACCTGCGAAGACGTAGTCAGCAGATTTACAGTCTGCCCTCGTTGGCCGCTTGAGTATCTCCCCAAACCATATATTTTAAAGAACCCGGAAAACTAATTTTCCTTTTTTTTTTGAGCCGATAGAGGGACTCGAACCCACGACCTGCTGATTACAAATCAGCTGCTCTAGCCAGCTGAGCTACATCGGCTTTTATTACTTTTTTCCTCAAAAAAAAGTCCGCTATTTCTAACGGACTGCAAATGTAGATATTTATTTATTTAATCAAAACATTTTTTGATAATTTTTTTATGCATTTAATCTTATTTTTTCTTTTCGCTTTACCAACTTCCTTTCCAAGGAACTACATGCCGTGTCCACGGCCTCTTCAAAGGACTTACATTGCTTTTTAACCACAAACTTATCTTTGGGGACCAACACCTTGATTTCCACAATTTTATTCTCCTTTGCACTTGTGTTCTCGACCTTTAGGTATACATCGGAACTAATTACCTTGTCATAAAACAGTTCCATTTTATTTAACCTTGCCTGAATAAAGTCAATTAGCTTTCCGTCTGCAGTGAAATTAACCGATTGTGCATTTACTTTCATAGAATGAAGTTTTAATAGAGTTAAACAATAAATTTAGCTAAAGACCGCACTATTTCTTACTTCTAGGATGAGCCGCCAAGTGCACCTTCTTTAATTCCGCAATACTGTTGTGCGTATAAACCTGTGTTGATGCCAAACTCGAATGCCCCAATAACTCTTTTACAGAATTTAAATCCGCGCCCTTATTTAGCAAATGGGTGGCAAAGGTATGTCTTAAAATATGCGGACTCTTTTTTACCTTGGCCGACACTAAACTAAAGTACTTATTTATAATTCTATAAACAAGGGTTTCATACATTTTATTGCCTTTGGCAGAGAGAAGAATATAGGCCTTATCCTTAATTGCTTCCAACGCGCTCCGCTCGAGATTATATTCCAAAAACAATTCCTTGGTCGCCTCTAGTAGTGGAATGATCCTTTCCTTATTTCGCTTCCCCAATACCTTTATTGTCATGGCCCCATAATCCACATCCCCAACCTTAAGCCCTATCAATTCAGCACGTCTTATCCCAGTGGTATACAGCAATTCGATTATCAACTTATCGCGCTTGCCCTCAAAATTATCTTCGAAGGGAATTTGGGAAAGAACATCATCCATCTCAGTTTCCGAAAATGGAATCTCAATTTTCTTTGAAGTCTTAAGTGCTTTGTGTTTTGCCAAGGGGTTAACCGTCAATACACCAGCCCCCAAAAGATACTTATAATAAGCCTTTAAGGACGCTATTTTGCGATTTACGGATCTATTGGACACCCCTGATTCCACCAAGGAAACTATCCAGCTCCTGATCAGGTTGTAGGATATCTGCGCTATATCCTCAATGCCAAACTGCTGCCTGCAAAAATCTTGAAATTCCAGTATATCGTTCCGATATGCTTTTGTTGTATGGGGAGAATAGTTCTTCTCCAACCCCAAATAAGAAATAAATGATTCTAAGGACATAACCCAAAGTTACGAAGATAAACATCCAATATAGTACGGCACAAAAAAAAAGTCCCACTAAAAGTGGAACTTTTTAAACTATTATAAATTCAAGTGGAACTAGATTTCCTCTTTATCCCTTAGACCTTGAATATATTGAGCTTTCTGAATCTTCGCTCTGTTCTCTACAGATGGCTTAGTAAACTGCTGACGTTTTCTCAACTGTCGCATTGTACCTGTCTTGTCGAACTTACGCTTAAAACGCTTTAAAGCTCTATCGATGTTTTCTCCTTCTTTTATTGGTATTATTAACATGGGCAATAACCTCCTCTCTTTTGTGATTAAGGCTGCAAATATATACCTTAAAAATGAATTACAAATATTTATTTTAAAATTTTTCTGGCAATAACCACTTTCTGTATCTCGGTAGTACCTTCCCCAATAGTACACAACTTGGAATCCCTATAGAATTTTTCCACGGGAAAATCTTTGGTAAACCCATATCCACCGTGTATTTGCACTGCCTCATTTGCTACTTTTACACATACTTCCGAAGCATACATTTTGGCCATAGCTCCCAATTTGGTAACATTACGCCCTTCATTTTTAAGAAATGCAGCCTTGTGTAAAAGTAATTCCGAAGCTTCGATTTCGGTGGCCATATCCGCTAATTTAAAGGAAATACCTTGAAATTGGCTAATAGGCTTACCAAACTGCACCCTCTCCTTCGAGTATTTTAAAGCCGCCTGATAAGCTCCTTTGGAAATTCCCAGGGACAAAGCCCCAATGGAAATTCTTCCACCGTCCAAGATCTTCATAGACTGAACAAATCCTTCTCCGATTCCCCCCAATCTATTTGCGTCCGGAATTTTGCACTTATCAAATACCAATTCGGCCGTTTCACTGGCCCTCATCCCCAGTTTGTTCTCCTTCTTTCCACTGCTAAAGCCAGGTGTACCCTTTTCCACTACAAAGGCAGTCATACCATGGCTATCCCCTTTTTCTCCGGTTCTTGCCACCACAACCGCAATATCCCCACTCTTGCCATGGGTAATAAAATTTTTGGCTCCGTTCAAAACCCAAAAGTCCCCATCCTTGACCGCTGTGGTACTCATACCTCCTGCATCGGAACCGGTATTGTGTTCCGTAAGGCCCCAAGCCCCGATCCATTCTGCGGTAGCCAATCTTGGAATCCATTTTTTCTTTTGATCCTCATTCCCAAAACTTAGGATATGATTGGTACATAATGAATTATGTGCCGCCAGTGATAATCCTATGGAAGGATCCACTTTGGAAATCTCTTCAATAATAGCTACATATTCGTGATAACCCAGGCCTGACCCTCCTAGCTCCACAGGAACCAAAACCCCCATAAAACCCATCTCCCCAGCTTTCTTAAAAACCTCAACGGGAAAGGTTTGGGCCTCGTCCCATTCCATTACATAGGGCCTAATATATTGTTCAGCAAACTCCCTGGCTGAGGCAGCTACCATTTGTTGAGTTTCAGAGTAGTCAAAACTCATTGTAGTAGGGGTATCGATTACCATTATTAGCAATTTTTTTTATAATTGCAAATATAACTTAATTATATCTAATTTTTCCGAAGGAAAATCTTCGATTTCCATTAATTCATCAAATGAAGCTATACCACCGTTCGCCTCCCTAAAAGCCACCATACGCGCTGCCACTTCATATTTTATATAAACAAGTTTGGAGATATCCCTTGGGGACGCTTGATTGATATTGATTTTTGTAATTTGCGGCCTTTGCAAAATCTTGAAGTGCTCCAAAATCCTCGCAGTCACCTCCGGCTTCAGACCATAGACATGTCCTAACTGCTCCTCGGACAAAAAACCACCCAGGAGGTCCCTAAATTTTACAATGCGCCGGGACAACTTCTCCCCTATTCCATTAATAATCCTTAATTCTTCCGCCGTAGCAGTATTAAGATCTTTGACCTTTACATTCTTAAAGCGTTCAGGGCCCGAACTGGATCCCCAATTTCCAGGGGAAGAAGAACTATTACCAACCACCAACCCCACTCTTCTTTTATCCGTCCATTCCGGAAACTTAAAATAAGGCTGCAAACTCTCCAAAAGGGAATCCGATATCAATGTTACCTTTTGAAACTCCTCTCCAGAATTAACAAATTGGTTCCCAGCCCTAAAAGCATGAAGCCGATCTATTTCCTCTGTAGACATCCCTAAAATGTAACCCTTGTAATCTGTTATAAAATTGGGATTAAATGGATAATGACTGATAGAATCCTCCGTTTGGCTATGACATTTCAGCTCCTCTATTTTAGCTTGGTATTCCTCATCGACCAATAAGGAATTGGTATTTTCAGTTATAGGATACCATTTAAAAATAAAATACACTATTTGGAACATAACGATGAGAAACAGTAAGAAGAAAATCCCGTTTCGTTCCTGCTTATTGAACCTAAAATGGGATTTTAACGATTCTCTGTTCACGACTCAAACTTTTTGTCCTAAAAATACTTTAACATTTCTTGGATAATGCTATAGGGGGGATTACAAATCCCTATATAAAAAGCATCGCTGCAAAAGCGGCTAAGTTCAAAATGCCACCCACCCCGAATCCAGGTTGGTTATAACCTAAATATAGTAAAAATGTAATAGATTTAAAAAGTTGGCACAACCTCAATCTCCAGCCAAATCTTGGGCAATGTTCCTCCGACGGTATCAATAATTAAAAAATCCCACCTTATTCCCTATGATGGAATTTAAGGTGGGATTTGTATTTATTATCCTAAGTATTTAATTATACCTTCCCCTTTTTTTTGTAAAGCAGATTTGCCTTAAGTTTTATCAAATAATCATCAAGATCCTTTTTCACCTCACCGGACATCAGATAAAGTCCAATAATATTCGGGAAGGACATGGCCAAAATCATCATATCCGAAAAATCCAATACCGCTCCCAAGCTCACCGATGCACCAACCACCACAAATACTAGGAATAACATCTTATATACAAACTCCACTTTTTTACTTTTCCCAAAAAGGTAGGTCCAAGCCCGCATCCCATAGTATGACCAAGAAATCATGGTTGAAAAAGCAAACAGGAACACTGCTAAGGCCAAAACATATGGAAACCAAGAAAGCACACTTCCAAAGGCATCCGAAGTTAATTGGGCTCCTGCCATTCCCTCTACTTCATGCATCCCTGTAAAGATCAAAACCAAGGCAGTCAATGTACATACCACAACCGTATCTATAAAGGGTTCCAAGAGGGCTACAAAACCTTCAGAGGGCGGATGGTTAGTCTTTGCCGTACTATGTGCAATTGCCGCTGAACCAACTCCGGCTTCATTGGAGAACGCCGCCCGCTGAAAGCCAACGATCAAAACTCCAATTACCCCCCCTTTAAGCGCACTGGGACTAAAAGCACCTTCCACAATGGCCGCAAAGGCTGGTCCTATATTTTGAATATTGATTATGATTACCGTAAGGGCGGCCAGAATATAAATGGAGGCCATGATAGGAACTACCCTCCCGGTTACATTGGCTATACTATTAATTCCACCAATTATTACCACACCAACCAAAATTGCTGTAATTATTCCAAAATAAAACCCATTGCCCTGTAGAGCAGGAAACTGTCCGGAAAGTTGTTCAAAGGATTGATTGGCCTGGAACATATTTCCACCACCAAAAGAAGCTCCCACTGCCAAAACCGCAAATAGACCGGCAAGCACTTTTCCAACCCCCTTTAAATTCCTTTTCTCAAGGCCATAGCGCAAATAGTTCATCGGACCTCCAAAAACCCGGCCGTCTGGAAGTATATTACGGTACTTAACCCCCAAAGTACACTCCACAAATTTGGAAGACATCCCAAGCAAGCCACATACAATCATCCAAAACGTTGCACCAGCGCCTCCCAAAGAAACGGCCACACCTACCCCGGCAATATTCCCAAGTCCGACCGTACCCGAAACGGCAGTTGCCAACGCTTGAAAATGGGTAACCTGGCCTGGGGCATCCGGATCGTCGTATTTACCCTTGGCCAAATCAATGGAATGCCTAAAGCCCCTTATATTGATAAAGCCCATTCTAAGTGTAAAAAAAACAGCCCCAATAACCAACCAAATCACAATAAACGGTATTGCCTTTTGCTGTGGATCCCCATTTGGATGGGTTATAACTATTGGTTCATCATATTTGACCTCTGCCAAAAAATGTGCCCCTTGCTCTATTACGTGCTCCAGGTTCTCGGAATTGTATATTACTCCTCCCTCCTTGGCCAAATGCTTTAATACTCCGTTGACGGGAGAGGTTATTGTTTCGGTAGTTCCATTACTTTTGGAAATAATTGCAATATCATCCCCCTTTTTTACTTTTTGTCCTTCCGGCTTCAACCACTGCTTTAAAATAAATTTATCCTTCAACTCTGGAGACCAACCTGGAATTCCAATACGTTTCACATCGGCATATACCACAGGATCATAAATGCCGATGGCAGCAAAAGGGTCCCAGAAAAGAACAGAGCCCAAAGCACTAACGGCAGGTGTCATTACCCCATTAAAAAATTCGGTAATGGCTTCGGCCGGCACCTTGAACTCCTTAGTAACCTGTACCCCTTTTGCATCGGTAACGGTAACCGTATAGGCAAGGCCTTCCACCAAATTAGTGGCCTGATTGGAAGTCAATGCCGTATTTTGATTACTCCATTTATACTGATAAGGAGGGGTACCTCCGTCAACCTCCAGCTTTATAACACCGTCATTGATGTTCTTGGAAGGATTGTAAATAGATTCCTTTACAACCAGTTCTTGTGAAAATAACACAAATGAAAACAGTAAAAAAATGGAAGATATATATTTCTTCATAAGTAGCTTGAAAAGATTAATTTTAGTTGGTTTAGCTTCAAATATCCCGGCAATATCCTAAAAATAATGCTCGGAATCAAATATAATTGTTTAATAACTTAATCTATATGGAACATCTCATTTAATTTTTTTATCTGTTCGGGCCTGCCCAAAACTATGACCTTCCCCTGCGGCTGTAATTTTATATCGGCCTCTGGGTTAATAATATAATTGCCATTTGGGTCTATATAACCAATGATTGTACAACCTGTCTTCTTTCTCAAATCCAGATCGCGCAGGGAATGATTGTCAATTTTATCCATAAAACTTTCTATGGTCACCTCTTCCAAGTTGGTGGTATGTTCGCCTTCGGTTGAAAGTTTATCCATGAAAGTAATCAAATCGGGCATAACTACTAAGGAGGCCATATGATCCCCTCCTATCTTATCGGGCATAATCACTTTGTCCGCCCCCGCAAGTCTCAATTTCTTTTCGGAAGTTAATTGGGAAGCCCTGCTGATAATGAACAGTTTTTTGTTCAATTGTCTGGCCGAGAGCACCACAAAGAGGTTTGCTGCATCATCGGGCAGGGCAGTAATAAGGTATTGCGCCCTATCTATCCCAGCTTCTTCCAAAGTATCATCTTCATTGGCATCACCTTCAATAAACAAGATCTCTTCTTCGAATTTCTCAATGACTTCCCTATTTCTTTCTATGACCACAAAGGATCTATTGTATGCCTTTAACCTTTCTGCCGCCTGATTTCCATTGCGACCAAAACCGCAAATTATAACGTGGTTACTTAAATTCTTAATTTTATTTTTCACCCTTTTTTTCTTTAAAAGTTGAAGCGAATTTCGACTTAGGATATATTCGGTTATTACTGAAATTGCAAATGCAAATATAAATACACTGGTCACTATTAAAATTACGGTAAAGATTTTTGCCTCGGCATCCAAAGGCCTTACCTCTGAAAAACCCACGGTAGTTACCGTAATGATTGTCATATAAAAGGCATCGATCCAAGTATAGTCGGACAGGAACCTATATCCAAAAACTCCGAACAACAAGACCATGACCAATAGCGTCAGCGCCAAATACATTCGGGAGCGAAAAAGTCTTATCATACTTAAAGATCAAAAACAGAGGTTCTTTTGGTGTATAGCAAGTCCTTTATCCTTAACCAAAAGGCCATAAACAAATAAAGGGCAAAGCCGAAGCCCAAGGTAACGAAAGTAAGATAAATAAAGGATGTACGAACCACTCTGGTACGTATGCCCAAACGCTCAGCTATTCGCCTACAAACCTCAAATCCTCTTTTCTGAAAATAATAAAGTACTTTGTAGAAAATGTTCATGCCTTAAAATTAAGGTTTTCTATTCAATAATTGATGGCCCACAGCACATTGCAAACATTTATTTTTTATGCAATACTCATTGTACAGTTGTAAAGCGGCCTGACTCTCCTTGGCTGACGGAAATTGCAAATTAAGCATCTTGAACTTGGAAATAACGTTATTGCTTTCCGCGCCTATATTGGAAATAATAGGTAATATCTCCTCGGGCACCTCCCTTCCCATATGCTTTGCATAGCTTAATTTTATAGGAAGAACGGTATTGACAATTAATAAATCCACAAACTTCCTATTTAGTTTCTTGCCATTGCTCTTGGAGATTTTTCCAAAGTTATAATGGTTGTCCCAATATTTACTGGCAGAAACATTGAAAACCGAATAGATTTCCCCAACACTTTTGGCATTTACAACCATACTGAACAGGTTTTGGTGCAACGCATACAAATTGGCCAATTGGGAAAGTCGTATAGTCGGGAAATTGGAAGGGCGCAGTTTAAAGAACTCTGGTTTTTGATATGGTGGATCCAGGAAATCGAACTTGGCCATAAGAAAAGCATACTCCCTTTGTAAGCTATCATAATAATTATCACCGATGATATCATTGTCCAAAAATCCGGCAAACCCGAAGAGCAAACTTTCCAATTGCAGTGTATTGGCCTGTATTTTGCGCACCACAGGGTAAGGTAGCCTACTGGCAATTTCAAAAAAGGGCCCACTATTTATTTTTAGTCCAAAATTTTTGGAAAGCAATACAAAAAATACACGCTCCCAATCGTTGTTGGAGTCTATTAAAAGTTGGGAAACCAAATCGGTTTTCCTTTCCAAACGCTCAAAAAAGAGCACCTCCAACCAATGCTGTAAAACAAAATCGGAAATATGGCCAATCTCACTTCCACAATTTATAAAGGAGCTATTTTTCCGGGAGAACAATTTTTGGTACTCCCTTAGAATATCCAACGATATATAATCCTTGAGCACCAAGGTTGGAATTATAGTGCTATCGCTCCTGAAAACATCACAATCGTGCTCCCAAACTACATGTAGTATTACATTTTGGTAATGGGGATCTATTTCGTGATTGTGGGCATACCAATCGGAAGATTTAATATGCATTTCAACCGTACCCGCCCACAACTGACCATCTATTATAATCTTGGCGTTAAAAAAATCGGGGCCGGCCAGTAGGTTGTGCGATCCTACCTCCAATATTTGGATGTTTTCGCTTTTGGACCCTACCAAACCTTCCAGCTGAAGTTTTTTGTACTTCCAAATAAAATGCAAAAGATCTTCCCGCATAAACCAATGTATAGAATAACTACTAGACCTTAAGGTTACTATGGGAACGGGTACGCACTACTGGGATTCTTCCAGGTACTTCACCAAAAAGAATGGTTTTACAAGTAGCTTACTCTACGATCTCACCTTCCCAATTCATAAATCCACCTTCCAAATTGTAGGCGTTTTCAAAACCAAGCTTGTTCATAATGGCACAGGCCTGACCGCTTCTTTGGCCAGATCTACAATAAACGTAATAGTTTTTTGTTTTATCCAATTTCTCCAATTCGGCCACGAACTCCTGTCCCATATAAATATCAATATTGGTAGCGTTAGGGATGTAACCGTCCTCCACCTCTTCCGGAGTCCTAACGTCCAATATGAAAGCATTCCCGTCGCTTTCCAATTGTGCACTCCATTCCTCTTGTGATAAATCTGCCATTTGTTTTATTATTTAAACCCCAAAAATAATGTTTTATAAAAATTCATCCAATAATTAAGGTCAAATATATAATGAAACAGACAGCCCCAATAAACCAGGCCATTGTTGCACCTTCAATAACAAATTAAATTTTTAACAAATTTTTGGCAACGGCATTGTTGGAATACAGCATTAAAATCATACATTTGTATATACAATTGTTGTAACGACATGAATGTAGAAAAAATAATTAAAACCGAGAAACAAATTCCTTTAGCGAGCAGGACCCTCATACATTTAAGTCTAGTGGAAAGCAAGATTAATGAAATCATGACCACAGCACTTAAACCACATGGTGTCTCCCTTCAGCAATTTAATGTGCTGAGAATTTTAAGGGGACAAAAGGGCAGACCCGCCAATCTTTCCACCTTGAACGAAAGGATGGTAACCAAAATGAGCAACACCACTAGATTGGTGGACAAGTTGATCTTAAAGGGGTATGTAGACCGCATGGTGTGTCCCAGCAATCGTAGAAAGGTAGAAATAAATATCACTGTCCAAGGCGAAACCGCATTGACTGAAATGGATTTTGCCATGAAAGAGGCAGAAGAAAAATTATTAAAAAACTTTACAGTGGAGGATTTAACCACATTAAATGCCCTACTGGACAAATTTTAAAAGCAAGTATAAATAATTATAAAATTCAAAATATGAATTCCTATATCAAAAATTTGAACTGGCGTTATGCCACCAAAAAATTCGATGCTTCCAAAAAAGTGTCGCAAAAAGATTTAGATAACTTACTGGAGGCCACCTCCCTTAGTGCATCTTCTTACGGGTTACAGCCCTACGAGATACTGGTTATAGAAGATGCTGCATTGAGAAAAAAATTACAGCCAGCAGCTTGGGGACAGTCACAAATAACCGAAGCCTCCCACTTAATAGTACTGGCCAACCAGTCTACTTTTGGGGAAGAATTGGTAGATGATTACTTGGACAATGTAAGTGAAACACGTGGTATTCCGTCCAATGATCTACAAGCTTATTCAGATTTTATGAAATCCAAATTAATGCCATTATCCGAATCCGCAAAAGCCACCTGGACGGCAAGTCAGACCTATATCGCCCTGGGCAACCTTTTATCGGCGGCAGCAGACCTTAAAATAGACACCTGTCCTATGGAGGGTTTTGACAATGCCCAATTCAATGAAATCCTTGGACTTAAAGGGAAAGGACTTAACGCAGCAGTTCTAATCGCCGTGGGCTATAGGTCCGAGGAGGATAAAACACAACATTACAAAAAAGTGCGCAAAGCCAAAGAAAATTTAATTACACATATATAAACAGAAACAGTAACATTAACAAACATTATCTAAAATTGAAACTATGAAAAAAAATGCATTGAGTTTAGTATTGTCCGTATTTACAGGTTTAACCGCCCTTGCATCCACTCCTGTGGATAACGAAGTTAAACAAGTTAAAACATCGGAAAGCACCGTAACTTGGAAAGGATATAAGGTTACCGGTTCCCACCATGGAACCATTGCCCTAAAAGAAGGCTCCTTAATATTTGACGGTGATAAATTAACCGGGGGCGAATTTGTAGTGGATATGCCAACTTTGGTTTCAAACGACCTGCAGGGGGAATACAAGGGAAAGTTGGAAAATCACTTGAAATCCGATGATTTTTTCGGAGTTGAGGCACATCCTACCTCCAAATTGGTCTTCACTACCGTAAAGTCCACCGGAAAAAATTCCTACGAAGTAACCGGAGACCTTACCATAAAGGGGAAAACCAATCCCGTTACCTTCGATATTTCCGTCTATGGAAACAAGGCCACTGCCACAATGAAGGTAGACCGTTCGTTATATGACGTGAAGTACGGATCTGGTAGTTTCTTTGATAATTTAGGGGACAAAACCATTTATGACGAATTTGATCTGGTAGTGGATTTGGTATTCTAAACCCAACCAATTCAAGATTTTTAAAACCTCACAATTGTGGGGTTTTTTATTTTTTACGTAACACAGGTTTGTAAATTTAAAATTCCTTCTTATATTTGGCATTCAATGAAGAACATGGTATCAAATACTTGGTGGTGGAGCAACTTACGAAAAACATCGTGAGCAAAGCATCATTGTAGTATAACTATATAAAAGGCTTGTCATCACGACAAGCCTTTTTTTCGTTTATCATAGAAATTAAAGAACCCATTGGCAGAGAGTAGCAATTAAAAGAACAAACATGAAATACCAGCTAATATCACATCATAAAAAAATACTTGCGGACACCATTACCCCCGTAAGTGTCTATTTAAAAATAAGGGATCGTTTCCCCAACAGTATCCTGTTGGAAAGTAGTGACTATCATGCCAACGACAATAGTTTTTCCTATATCTGCTGCAATCCCATTGCTTCCATAAAAGTGGAAAACGAAACCATTACGAAACAATTTCCAGATGGGTCCATAGAAGAGATCAGTGTGGGCGAACAAACGGACATCCCAAGTATTTTACATGATTTTGGTCAAAAATTTGATTCCCAAAACAACAACTTTAAATTTATCAACAATGGCCTGTTCGGGTATATGGCCTATGACGCCGTAAAGTATTTTGAGGACATAGACATTTCCAAGAAAAATAACAGTATCTCCATTCCCGATATCTATTACGCCATTTATCAAAATATAGTGGCCATTAACCATTTTAAAAACGAAGCTTATATTTTTGCGCACTGTTATGAATCCCAAAATAACATTGGGGAAATAGAACAGATCCTCAACGCCAAAAACTTTGCCTCCTACAATTTCTCCAAAGAAGGAAGCCCCATTTCCAATCTAAAGGATGAGGAATACAAACAGCACGTAGAGCTGGCAAAAAAGCATTGCAATAGGGGCGATGTTTTTCAATTGGTATTGTCCAGAAGGTTCTCGCAGGAATTTAAGGGCGACGAATTTAACGTCTATAGGGCGCTCAGGTCCATAAACCCTTCTCCCTATTTATTTTATTTTGACTATGGGGATTTCAAAATTTTCGGAAGTTCTCCAGAAGCCCAATTAATAGTAAAAGATGGCAAAGCCGAAATTCATCCAATTGCAGGGACCTTCAAAAGAACAGGGAATGATGAACAGGATGCCGAATTGGCCAAAAAATTAAAAATAGATGACAAGGAGAACAGTGAACACGTTATGCTGGTTGATCTGGCAAGAAACGACTTGAGCCGAAACGGCACTATGGTTAAAGTGGAAAATTACAGGGAAGTACAATTCTTTTCACACGTAATACATTTGGTCTCCAAAGTAACGGGACTAAAGAAAAAGAACATCCCTACCATGAAAGTTGTCGCCGACACCTTTCCTGCGGGTACCCTAAGCGGTGCCCCCAAACACATGGCCATGCAACTCATTGAGAAATACGAAAAAACAAGTAGGGGCTATTACGGTGGGGCCATTGGGTTTATGGATTTCAACGGGAACTTCAACCATGCAATTATGATCCGTACCTTCTTAAGTAAAAATCATCAATTGCACTACCAGGCCGGAGCCGGTTTGGTAGCAGCTTCAAATCCAGAAAATGAACTACAGGAGACTTACAATAAATTGGGGGCTCTGACCAAAGCCTTGGAAATAGCGGAAACCATATAAAAAAACTCCCATCAAATTTGCCTTGAACTTTATTGTTTAGGAAAATGCAAGAATCATTTAAGATGTTCCAAAGTGGACAACAATAGTATGAAACAGAAGACAGACAAAATAGCGAATACCAACCCCTCGACCAATCTCCAGGGAACCTCCATATTGGTTATAGACAATTACGACAGTTTTACTTATAACCTGGTCCACTATTTGGAGGATTTGGATTGCAGTGTAACCGTCAAAAGAAATGACCAAATTGATCTTGAGGAAATCGAAGCCTTTGACAAGATCGTTCTTTCCCCAGGGCCTGGAATACCCGATGAGGCCGGTTTGCTGAAAGCAATCATTTCAAAGTATGCACCAACAAAAAGTATCTTTGGTGTATGCCTTGGACAGCAAGCTATAGCTGAAGTTTTCGGAGGGTCTTTGGTCAATATAGACCAGGTCTATCACGGAATAGCTACCAAAATAAATATTGTAAAAGACGATATCCTTTTTAAAGGATTGCCTAAAGAAATAGAGGTGGGGCGCTATCATTCGTGGGTAGTGGACCCTGCACTACCAGAAGTGTTGGTAGCCACCTCCTTTGATGAAAATGGACAGGTCATGTCTTTACGCCATAAGGTATATAATGTATGTGCCGTACAATTTCACCCCGAATCCGTATTGACCCCCCATGGGAAGAAAATATTGGAGAATTGGGTAAAAAACTAGAAGTAATTAATGAGTATCAACTATTAATTTTCCTTATCGCACCCAACAATAACAACATATAGTAACAGAGAATTCCAAGTACATGGTACTTATATCTCAACACCATAGAAATAATGAAAGATATTCTAAACAAACTGATCAATCACGATGTACTTCCAAAAGAGGATGCAAAACAGGTTTTGGTCAATATTGCCAAAGGAGATTACAATACAAGCCAGATTGCCGCTTTTTTAACCGTTTATATGATGCGTAGCGTCACCATAGAGGAGTTGGAAGGCTTTAGGGACGCCTTATTGGAACTTTGTTTGGCGGTGGATCTATCGCAATACAACCCCATAGATCTATGTGGTACCGGAGGCGATGGGAAAGACACCTTCAATATTTCCACCTTGGCCAGCTTTGTAACGGCCGGAGCCGGTGTTAAGGTAACCAAACACGGCAACTATGGAGTATCCTCAAAATGTGGCAGTAGCAATGTCATGGAGTTTTTGGGTATTAAATTCAGTAATGAGGCCGGATTTCTTGAAAAATGTATAGACGAGGCAGGTATCTGTGTATTACATGCCCCCTTATTTCACCCGGCCATGAAAAATGTAGCCCCTATACGCAGGGAATTGGGAGTTAAAACCTTCTTTAATATGTTGGGCCCAATGGTGAACCCGGCCTTCCCCAAAAATCAAATGGTCGGCGTATTTAATTTGGAACTTGCCAGGATGTACGGTTATCTATACCAAAAGACCGATAAAAACTTTACAGTCCTTCATGCCTTGGATGGTTACGACGAAATTTCATTGACAGGTAATACCAAAACAATTACCAACAAATCGGAGGGAATGTTAAAGCCTTCGGATTTTGGTGTTGAAACCATCTCCGCATTGGATATTGCGGGAGGAGATAGTATAGAAGAATCTGCCCAGGTTTTTCTTAATGTACTACAGGGAAAAGGTACTGCACCGCAAAATAATGTGGTCTGTGCCAATGCTGGAATTGCCATTGCCACTGTTAAGGGAATAAGCCCTAGGGAAGGCTTTGAGGAAGCCAAAGAATCCCTGGTCAGCGGAAGAGGGTTGGCTGCATTAAAAAAATTACAGGCCTTAAGTCAATAAAAAATAATAAATAAAGGGCCTTGCACAAGCGGGCCTTACAGTACCTATGAATATACTGGACAAAATAGTTTTGGATAAGAGAAAGGAAGTGGATCTAAAAAAATCGATTATTCCGGTTGCCCAATTGGAAGCTTCCATATTGTTCAACAGACCTACAGTTTCTTTGGCAAATACCTTGAGAAATAGCAATACTGGGATAATCGCGGAACACAAAAGGCGCTCCCCTTCCAAATCGGTCATCAACCAAAACAACAGTGTCTCCGATGTAGCGGTCGGCTATGAAAAAGCCGGCGCCTGTGGCATGTCGGTTTTAACGGATGGAAAATATTTTGGCGGATCCTTGGACGATCTATTATTGGCCAGGGCATCCGTACAAATGCCATTGCTTCGCAAAGAATTTATCATAGACCAATATCAAATATTGGAGGCCAAGGCCCATGGTGCAGATGTGATATTGTTGATTGCGGCCATATTGAGCAGGAAGGAAATTAAAACCCTATCCGAATTGGCCAAACAATTGCAATTGGATGTATTGTTGGAAGTTCACAACGAAGAAGAACTACAAAAGTCCATTATGCCCAGTTTGGACATGTTGGGAGTGAACAATCGGAATTTAAAGACTTTTGAAGTAAGCCTGGAAACCAGTAAAACCCTATCCAAATTAATCCCGGACGATTTTGTGAAGGTTTCCGAGAGCGGCATAAGTTCCGTTGAAGCCATACAAGAATTACAACCTTACGGATATCAAGGGTTCCTTATTGGGGAGAATTTTATGAAAACGGATAACCCAGGAGAGAGCGCCCTACAATTTATTAAATCGATTAAGTAACAGCATGGCCATGAAACTGAAAGTGTGTGGAATGAAATTGAATATCCAGGAAGTGGCCACCCTTCATCCGGATTATCTGGGTTTTATATTTTGGGAACCCTCCAAAAGATTTTTTAAAGGAAACATCCCCCAATTACCACCTTCCATTGAAAAAGTAGGTGTTTTTGTTGATGCCACTATTGAGGAAGTCTTGGAAAAAATTGAAACCTATAGTTTGGATGCCGTTCAATTGCACGGTAAGGAAAACCCGGAATTTTGCAGGAAGCTCAAAATAGCCAATATAGACCGTACAAATGCTATAGGTACGGCAAGCCTAAAAATCATAAAAGTGTTTTCTATTAAGGACGATTTTGATTTTGGTGTTTTAACTCCCTACGAGGAGATATGCGATTTTTTTCTTTTCGACACCAAAGGCAAATTACCTGGTGGAAATGGATTTACCTTCAGCTGGGAAGTGCTAAAGAACTATCCCTCTACCAAACCCTATTTTTTAAGTGGTGGCATTGGATTGGAGGAGGTTGAAAAAATAAGGGAATTTCAACAAAGGCCGGAATCAAAATATTGCCATGCCATTGATGTCAATAGTAAATTTGAATCGGAACCAGGATTAAAGGATATTAAAAAATTGAAGGAATTTAAAGAAGTACTGGGCAATGGGTAACCAATACTCAGTACTGAATACTATACTATAAAAACATGAATTACAACGTAGACGAAAAGGGTTATTATGGTGAATTTGGAGGAGCTTTTATTCCGGAAATGCTCTATCCAAATGTTGAAAACCTTAGACAGCAGTATCTAAAAATAATGGCGGAACCCTCCTTTAAAAAGGAATTTGATCAATTATTGAAGGATTATGTGGGTAGACCTTCGCCCCTTTATTTTGCAAAAAGGTTGTCCGAAAAGTACAACACCAAAGTATATTTAAAGCGCGAAGACCTCAATCATACCGGCGCCCATAAAGTAAACAATACCATCGGACAGATCTTAATGGCCAAGCGACTTGGCAAGACAAGGATCATTGCCGAAACAGGTGCAGGCCAGCATGGCGTAGCAACGGCCACGGTATGCGCCCTTATGGGAATGGAGTGCATTGTGTATATGGGCGAGATAGATATTGCCAGGCAGGCTCCCAATGTTGCTCGTATGAAAATGCTGGGAGCCAAAGTACGACCTGCCCTTTCCGGAAGTAGAACGCTAAAGGATGCTACCAATGAGGCCATTAGGGATTGGATCAATAACCCCGTGGATACCCATTACATAATTGGATCGGCCATAGGACCACATCCCTACCCGGATATGGTTACCAGATTTCAATCCGTTATTTCCGAAGAAATAAAATGGCAATTAAAAGAAAAGGAAGGCAGGGAAAACCCGGATTACGTAGTGGCCTGTATTGGTGGGGGAAGCAATGCGGCCGGTACCTTCTACCATTTCCTTCATGAAAAGGAAGTGGGCATTATTGCTGTAGAAGCGGCAGGACTGGGCGTGGATAGCGGCGAAAGTGCCGCCACCTCCGTTCTTGGGAAAATGGGGATCATCCATGGTTGCAAAACTTTATTGATGCAAACTGCCGATGGGCAGATTACGGAACCCTACTCCATTTCTGCGGGACTCGATTATCCAGGGGTTGGCCCCATGCACGCACATCTATACAAAACCGGCAGGGCAGAATTTATTGCGGTAACGGACGATGAGGCCATGCAGGCGGGAATGGTATTGTCCAAGTTGGAAGGGATTATCCCTGCTATTGAGTCCTCACATGCGTTTGCCATCTTGGAAACCAGAAAATTCCGACCAGAGGAGATAGTGGTCTTTAATCTATCGGGGCGCGGAGATAAGGATTTGGATACCTATATAAAATATTTCAAACTGTAAGCTATATGTACATTGCCACCCTAGTGACAATGCAAAAAATAATTTTAGAATGAACAGAATACATCAAAAATTACAAGAAGGCAAGAAAATATTGTCCTTATATTTTACCGCGGGCTACCCCACATTGAACGATACGGTAAAAATAATTCAAGATCTGGAAAAAAATGGTGTGGATATGATTGAGATCGGATTGCCCTTCAGCGATCCCTTGGCCGATGGCCCAACCATTCAGGCCAGTTCTACCCAGGCACTGAAGAATGGCATGACCACCTCGCTATTGTTTCAACAGCTAAAAGATATCCGCAAATCTGTTTCCATACCCTTGATCCTTATGGGATATTTCAATCCCGTTCTTCAATATGGCGTTGAGGAATTTTGCGAAAAATGTCAGGAAATAGGAATAGACGGACTTATTCTTCCCGATCTGCCTTTGGATGTGTATCAGGAAAATTACGAAGCCATTTTTAAAAAATATGGTCTTGTGAATATTTTCTTGATAACCCCACAAACCAGTGATGACCGTATCCGTCAAATAGATGCTGCTTCGGACGGGTTCATTTATATGGTAAGTTCTGCAAGTGTTACCGGTTCCCAAGATGGTTTCGGAAACAATCAAGAAGCCTACTTTGAGCGCATTTCGGATATGAGGTTGAAGAACCCACAGATTGTTGGTTTTGGCATAAGCAATTCAGAGACCTTTCAACAGGCCACCAAACATGCCAAGGGAGCCATAATTGGATCGGCATTTATTAAATTTCTGACACAAAAAGGGGTAGATAAAGTTGGGGAGTTCGTAAAGGGAATCCAAAAATAAATTACAACAATGGAGATTATCAATAATTGGAAAATAATTCTGCTCTTGTGCCTAACCCTTGGCTTGGCTCCTTATTTTCCTGAACCCCATATTCTGGGCAAATTGAAATGGATATCCGGTGGTGCAACGGGAATGGGACCCATGGACTGGTTCGATGTTCTTTTACATGGGTTTCCGTTTGTTCTACTCATTAGGATATTGGTCTTAAAAGCCTTAAAAAGGTAAATTTATGAAGGATATATGGATTCCTGCTTTTACAGAAATCCATTTATTCAAACCCATTTCGCCCGCCTAACATTCCCTTACAAAGGTTTAATTTGGCTGTAACTGCATTTTGCAATTTGTTTTTAAGTTGGGATAAACCATAAAACTTAATAGGAATGGGAATTAAAAACAATAAGGAAAATTTAAAGGAAAAGTGCAATAATCCTATCCTAACAATCCCTCTGGGAACTCCAATGTAGATACTAAAAAAAGAAACCATAAAAAATAGGCTCAACAAACGCCAATAATTATATGTCTGCATATGTACTGAAGTACTGTAAGATACTTTTAGAAAAATTCCCTATACTGTAAGACCCTGAAATCGATCGTATTGAATTCAGGGTTCTTGTCTTTTATCCTTTTATATTTCTCCAAGCTTCCAACCGCCCTATTGGCAGCTCCCGAAGGTGCTGTTAAGGACACTGTTTTAATTATTCTCTCCCTGCGTACCATAGTCTTTCCCCTCTTTTTCCAAGAATTATCCAACTTGGCAAAGGGAAGAACAAAGCGATGTACACGGGGCACCTCCGCAGAAACCAATTCCAGGCCAATGTCATGTTCCTTGAGATACTTTCTAAAAAAATACTCAGGACCATTTTTACTATTTCCCCCTGTAAACAATAAGGTATCCACTTTGGGACATTGTTGAATATAAGCCAACATATCCCTTAATACAATGTTTTCCATCCCCAGATCCGAAGCATCGATCTTGGAACGTTCTGCACTTTGTACTATATCACAAATCCCTATTTTTCGTTCCTTCAGAAAATCCACACGCTGCCCTATGGCCCTTTCCGTAGTTTCAAAATCCAAATTAAGTCCGAAAATTCGATCCAATATGGGCCACAATTGGCCATCCCGACTACCGTAGCAGAAATCAACGTCCCCCTCCTTTAAATCACCCGTAGTAAATCTGGGCGGCGGTAGGGTCCCTACTATTAGCTTGGTGGCATCCTCGAATATAAAGGGCTCGTACGGATGTGTATGTAAGAACATATTGGTAGACTTCATGTATTTAAAGAGCTTTGTCCTTACAAAGGTAATGCGTCTAAAAACAAAAGTTGCAGGGATATGCCCAAATATTGGCAAGTTCCCTGCAACTACATTATGTATTGTGCAATGCCAATTATTTTAACACCACCACCAAATCTTCGGAATTTACCAGGGAACCACCACTTAATTGCACCCTATCCACAATACCCTCTTCCGTGGCAGTAACGGTTGTTTCCATTTTCATGGCTTCAATAACAAACAAGGGTTGGTTCTTTTTTACCTCTTGGTTCTTCTTTACCAATACACTGGATAACAATCCCTGCAAAGGGGCACCTATCTGCTTAGGGTCTGAAGAATCCACCTTAACATTTTCTACCTTGTCTACCTTAACGGATTTATCCTTAACAATTACGTTTCGCAATTGACCGTTTACCTTGAAGTATATACTAACATTTCCTGCCTCATCGGGTTCTCCCTTGAGCATAAGGGAAACCAGTATGTTTTTACCCCTGTCCAGCTCCACAATGATCTCTTCCCCTATTTCCATCCCATAAAAGAAATTCTTGGTCGGGATATTAACCACATTGCCATATTTTACATGGTGGTTATAGGCGTCCGTGAAAACTTTTGGATATAATTTATAGGAAAGGAAATCGGTTATAAGTAGCTCGCGTCCCATTCCTGAACTGAATTTTCTTTTGAAGGCATTAAATTCCTTATCAAAATCTATAGGCTCCAAATGTGCATTGGGCCTATCCGTAAACGGTTTTTCATCCTTCAGAACAATTTTCTGTAGCTTAGTGGGGAAACCACCAACAGGTTGGCCCAGATCCCCTTTAAAGAACCCTATAACAGATTGTGGAAAGTTAATGCTATCCCCTCTTTCAAGAACGTCCTCTGCCGTAAGTCCGTTACTGATCATATATTGTGCCATATCCCCTACCACTTTGGAACTAGGGGTTACTTTAACAATATCCCCGAACAGTTTATTTACTTCACCGTACATTTTGGTTACCTCGGGAAATTTGTCTTCCAATCCCAAAGCTATGGCCTGCCCTTTTAGGTTGGAGTATTGTCCGCCAGGTATTTCATGATTGTATACCTCTCCGGTACCCGACTTCAATCCGGATTCAAAGGTATAATAGTAATTACGGACCGTTTCCCAATAATTGGAATACTCGGCCAATTTATCGGTATTTAAAATATTCTGACGCTCGTTAAAACGCAACATCTCCACCACCGAATTGAAATTGGGCTGGGAAGTAAGCCCGGACAATCCGCCCAGGGCAACATCCACTACATCCACGCCGGCCTCTATAGCTTTAAGGTACATGGCCGATTGGGTAGAGGAGGTATCGTGGGTATGCAAATGAATAGGGATGTTGATTTCCGATTTTAAAGCAGAAATCAATTCATAAGCGGCATAGGGTTTTAGCAAACCTGCCATATCCTTTACTCCCAAAATATGGGCACCCGCATTTTCAATGTCCTTGGCTAATTGCACGTAATACTTTAGGTCGTACTTCGTTTTTGTAGGATCTAAAATGTCCCCGGTATAACAAATGGAGCCTTCGGCCAGGCCGGCAGTCTTGGTTCGTACATATTCAATACATGGGGCAAGGGATTTCATCCAGTTGAGCGAATCAAATATTCGAAATACATCTACTCCAGACTTAAAGGACTCCTCTACAAACCGCTCTATCAAATTATCCGGATAAGCGGTATAACCAACTCCGTTGGAACCCCTGATCAACATCTGCAATAGTACATTGGGCATCGCTTTACGCAATAGTTCCAACCGCTCCCATGGATTTTCCTGTAGAAAACGTAGGCAGACGTCAAAGGTGGCCCCTCCCCAAACTTCCATACTAAATATCTCTGGGTGGTTCTTGGCATAGCCCTCGGCCACTTTTAACATATCTATTGTTCGCATACGCGTGGCCAGCAAACTTTGATGGGCATCGCGCATGGTAGTATCGGTAAAATGGACCTTTTTTTCATTCTTCAGCCATTGTGCAAATTGTTCAGGGCCCAATTCCGTCAACAGATCCTTTGTGCCCTTTGGAAAACCTTCCAATTTGGGAAAGGAAGGAACTTTCGGTTTGGAAAAAATATGATCCTTATCCAATTTCTTGACATCGGGATTACCGTTTACAATAGTTTCCCCCAGAAACTCGACCAATTTATTGGCTCGGTTCCTTGGTTCCACAAACTTGAAGAGTTCTGGTTCATTCTTAATAAAATTAACGGTCACCTTGCCTTCCCTAAAAGTAGGATGCTTCAAGATGTTGTCCAGGAAGGCCATATTTGTCTTAACACCACGGATTCGAAATTCAGCCAATGCCCTGCGCATTTTTCTACACGAGCCGTCCAAAGTTCTACTAATTGCCGATACCTTGACCAGCATGGAATCGAAAAAGGGAGATATGGCCACCCCCTGATAAATACTTCCGGCATCCAGCCTAATACCCAATCCGGAGGCACTCCTATAAGTAGTAACAACGCCATAATCCGGCTTAAAATCATTACCTGGGTCCTCGGTGGTTATCCTACATTGCAATGCATAGCCCGTAACCACTACGGAAGCTTGGTCTTGGATCTTAATTTGCTTATCGGAAAGCTTATACCCACCCGCTATAAACAGTTGGGCCTTGACCAGGTCTATATTGGTAATCATTTCGGTCACCGTATGCTCAACCTGAATTCGTGGGTTTACTTCAATAAAATAGATACTACCGTCATCATCCACCAAAAATTCTACCGTTCCTATATTGTTATAATCAACGGCTCTACAAATGTCGATAGCATACTTGTATAAATTATTTTTTGTCTCCTGTGGCAGACCAATGGAAGGAGCAAACTCTATTACCTTCTGGTAACGGCGTTGCACCGAACAATCGCGCTCATATAAGTGCACAATATTACCGTGGGTATCCGCAACGATCTGTATTTCTATATGCTTGGGGTTTTCCACAAATTTCTCAAGGAAAACAGTATCGTCGCCAAATGCATTCAGGGATTCCCTCTTGGCCTCTGGAAATCCTTTTTTAAGTTCATCTTCCGTACGGATCACCCTCATTCCGCGACCACCACCCCCGGAAGCGGCTTTAAGCATTAATGGATAACCTATTTCCTTTGCTTCTGAAAGTGCAATATCAATAGTGGTCAAATCCTTATCACTACTTCTAATAATAGGTATATTATTGGCAACAGCAACATCCTTGGCCGTTATCTTATCGCCCAATGCCTTTAGGACTGCCACCTTAGGGCCAACGAAAATAATACCGTTGTCTTCACATTTTTGGGCAAATTTGGCATTTTCGGAAAGAAAACCATATCCTGGATGTATGGCGTCCACGTTATTGTCCTTTGCAACCTTGATAAGGGCGTCCATATCCAAGTAGGGTTTCAAGGGCTCTGTGTCCTCTCCTATTTGATAACTTTCATCGGCCTTATATCGGTGTAGGGAATATCGGTCTTCGTAAGTATATACCCCTACTGTTTTAATTCCTATTTCAACACATGCCCTGAATATACGTATTGCTATCTCTCCCCTATTTGCTACTAATACCTTTTTTATTTTCAACCTATTACGTTTTTGGAATTGCTCAATTTAACATAATTTTATAATAGTGCAAACTTAGCATATTAGGGCTAGGTCGCCAATATGTTAAAAGTAAATCTTTCAATAAATTTGTTACAAATAAAAATCATGGATCAAAACTGTTTCCATTTGAAACTTGCCAATAAGGTATTAATAAATTAACTTTAAAAAAGATAAAATACAGAGAAAATGGGAAAAGGTGATAAAAAATCGAAAAGAGGAAAAATTATTAACGGCACATATGGCACAAGACGCAAACGAAAAATTAAGAAAAGACCCAATGTAGTAGAAAAAATAAGTCCTGACAAAAAAAAATAATGACAAAATCTTATGGCAGGTTAATCCTCCATAAAGCTCAGGATAACGTCGCCCTCCTCTGAAAGATTTAACACGTAGGTGTAAAATCCATTTTCCAGTGGTGTTTCACCTACGAAATCTATAGGCTGCAAAACGTAAGTCTCCCCAGCTACCATTATATTAATGTAGGCATAGGAATAAGCAGTCTCATATTCCAGATAACCGGAATATTCTTCCGGTGCTATATTTTCATGAATCATATCGTCACTTCCTACCTGTACGGTATCAAAAGTAACACTGCTTTCATTTTTAATCCTGATGTTCACTCCTTCCAGGTCATCATCCCTATCCGTACAACCAATAAACACAGTAACAATCAAAAACAATAAAGCGAGTCGTTTCATATCAATCCCAATTAAGCAGTAGTACTTATTTGAAAATAACGCTTTTTTTTCAGAAATATTCTATCGGATAAACACGGGTTGATTTTCCTTCAGGGTATGTTCCTTACTGTACAGATATCCATCCCTGTCAAACCTCATAACATCGTCCAAGGTTTTGGCATCGGTATCCAAAATATAACGCACCATGGAACCCCTAGCTTTTTTGGCGAAAAAACTTATTATCTTTAAATTATCATTCTTCCAATCCTTGAATATTGGGGTAATTACAGGTACCTTTAGGTGCTTTTCGTCCACTGCATTAAAATATTCATTGCTTGCCAGGTTAAGAAAAAGCTCCTTGTCCTGCAATTCTGAATTTAGATAATCGGTAATTTGCTTTTTCCAAAATTCGTACAGATTCTTTTTACGTCCTATCTTTAATTGGGTTCCCATTTCCAACCTGTAGGGCTGCATAAGGTCCAAGGGTTTCAAAACGCCGTACAATCCCGATAATATCCTTAGCTTCCCCTGAAGGTTTTCCAAGGTGTTGGGTGCCAAGGTATAGGCATCGAGGCCTTGGTAAACATCCCCGTTAAAAGCATAAATTGCAGGCCTCGCATTTTCTTCTGTAAAGGGAACAGTGAACTGCTGGTTCCTTTCCCAGTTCAGTTCAGCGAGATTGGCCGAAATGCCCATTAATTTTGACAGGGCCTTTGGATTCTTTTTTGCCAAAACCTTGTTCAACTGTTCCGCCTCTTTGATAAAATAAGGCAGGGAAAATTCCTTAGTGGGTAATGGGCTTTCAAAATCCAAAGATTTTGCAGGTGATATCACTATTTTCATACTCGTTGGAATATTGTTAAGAATTAGGTCAAAAATAATGGCTGTACCTTAAATTACCTAGCCCTTTAAAATCTTGTTATCAATATTGGTATAAACGAAACCTATTCAGCTTGACTGTGCTTGGCGTAGTGCTTCCATTTTTCAATGCAGTTGGCCATATCCTCCGGTATTTCGGAATCGAACCTCATAAAATTCCCGGAAGTGGGATGCACAAACCCCAAGGTCTTCGCATGCAGTGCCTGCCTGGGTAGAATTTTAAAGGCATTATCCACAAATTGCTTGTATTTAGTAAAGGTGGTTCCCTTTAAAACTTTTTCCCCTCCATACCGCTCATCGTTGAACAAGGTATGGCCAATGTGTTTAAGATGCACCCGAATCTGATGTGTTCTTCCTGTTTCCAAGGTACAGGAAAGCAAGGTTACATATCCATAGCGCTCCAGTACCCTGTAGTGGGTAACCGCCTCCTTGCCCTGCTCCCCTTCCGGAAACACATGCATCTGCAATCTGTTTTTAGGATTCCTGCCTATATGGCCCTCAATGGTACCTGTTTCCTCCTCCACATTTCCCCATACCAATGCTATGTACTCGCGTTCGCTGGTTTTATCGAAAAACTGTTTGGCCAAATGGGTCATTGCAGCCTCTGTTTTTGCCACGACCAACAGGCCAGAGGTATCCTTATCTATCCGGTGCACAAGTCCGGGACGTTCATCACTGTTCTTTGGCAAATTTTCAAAATGATAGATCAAGGCATTGATCAAGGTTCCCGAATAATTTCCATGGCCAGGATGCACAACCATCCCTGCTGGTTTATTTACCACCAAAAGCACATCGTCTTCATATACAATGTCCAAAGGTATGTTCTCCGGTATAAGTAAATTTTCGTGGGGAGGATGCGCAAACATGACCCGGATATGGTCACCTGCCTTTACCTTGTAATTTTGTTTTACCGTTGCACCGTTTACCCATACATTTCCATCCCTTGCGGCCTGTTGAATTTTATTTCGGGTAGCGTTTTCAATAAAATTCATTAAAAACTTATCGATCCTTAATGGATCCTGCCCTTTGGAAGCCTTAAAACTATGATGCTCAAAAAGTTCCTCTTCATTTATTTCAAACTCGTCCTGTGCTTCCATAATTATTCGGACCCCGCCTTTACTTCTGCTCTTGAGGTAATATTACCGTTGCCACATATCAACTCTATCTTTGATGTTTTTGGCAGTTTGTCCCCCGGAACAATATATTTTCCTTTATACTTAATGTTGTAGACCATATCCTTTCCCAATTCATCCACATAGGTAACCCTTTCCACATCCAAGCCCACCGCTTTGAGCATGGAGCTGGCATTTCTTTGTGTTACCTGAATAATATTGGGTATAGTAACCTTTTTATACCCGGATGGGTTAACAGTAATATAAATTTTCCTGTTCTCCTTAACCTTGCTCCCGGCACGGGGCGTCTGATCTATGATTGAAAATCTGGGATAAGTTGGATTATAGTTGGCCGAATCCAATACCTCATATCTCAATTTTGATCGATCGATAAGGGATCTCATCTCAGTTACCGATAATTTGGATAGATCCGGAACTTCAACAAACTTACCGTGATTGGTAGTGGCCTTTAGATATTGCATTGCCCCAACTACCAACAAAATGGAAACCAACAAGGCCAATACCAACTGAATCAAAAATGTTTTACTTGTTAAAAAATTAAAAAAATTTCGCATAGTATAATTTCTTGTGTCGCAAAGATAGAAAACCGAACGCTTTTTCTTTACTTTGAATGCATGATATTTATTTATTGATTTTGACCCGTGGAATGCCCTATGGAATTTTCACTTAAAAATTGGGGAATACCATAAAACCTCTTGTAGGACAATGACTTAAATAATTATCCAAAGAACCAATTATTAAAAATTAGATATATCCAATGAAAAAAAATATTGCAATTATAATGGGCGGTTACTCTAGCGAGTATAAGATCTCCTTGACTAGCGGAGGGGTGGTATACGATTATTTGGACAAGGAAAAATTCAACGCCTATAGAATACATATTTTCAAGGACAAATGGGTCTATGTAGACCCAGACCAAAAGGAGTACCCTGTTAACAGGCATGATTTCACCATTGAATTGGTCTCTGAAATCATAAAATTCGACTGCGTATTTAATGCGATTCACGGCTCACCTGGTGAAGACGGCCTTATGCAGGCCTATTTTGAACTTTTGGGAATTCCGCAAACATCCTGCGATTACTACCAGGCCTCTTTGACCTTTAACAAACGAGACCTACTGAGTGTTCTGAAACCATATGGCATTAAATCGGCCCCTTCATATTATATCAACTTGGGAGACCCTATTGACGAAGATGGAATTATAGCAAAAGTAGGATTGCCCTGTTTTGTAAAAGCCAACAAAGCTGGCAGTAGTTTTGGTATTTCCAAGGTCTATACAAAGGAAGAATTGCCGAAGGCCATAGAAAATGCCTTTAAAGAGGACAATGAAATACTTATAGAATCCTTTTTAAACGGAACCGAAGTATCGGTCGGGGTCATAAAATACGAAGGGAAGACAAAAGTATTACCGATCACCGAAATTGTATCGGAGAACGATTTTTTTGATTATGAAGCCAAATACGAAGGTAAATCCCAAGAAATAACACCAGCAAGAATTACAAAGGCACAAGAGAAAAAGGTGGGCCAAATAGCGCAGAAAGCTTATGAAGTGCTGAAAATGAAAGGATTTTCAAGAAGTGAATTCATATTTGTAGATGACGAACCTTTTATGCTGGAAATGAACACCACACCTGGCCTTACCACAGAAAGTATATTGCCACAGCAGGCAAAAATAGCAGGCATTTCGCTTTCTGAACTCTTTGAAAGTGCCATTTGGGAGGCTTTGGGAGAAAATAAGTAATTTTAGACCCATACCCAATTACAACAGAATGGGTATTTTAGCCAACATTATATTTCCGGCCACATTTTTGGACCCCCGGGGATTGACAACTTTAATTTTGCAATAATGAAAACAAGACGCGCTATATTTCCAGGTTCTTTTGATCCATTGACCTTAGGGCATTATGACATCATTAAAAGGGGAATAACCCTTTTTGATGAACTAATTATAGCCATAGGGGTAAATACAGATAAAAAATACATGTTCAGTCTCGAGGAGCGCAAAAGATTTATTTCCGATTCATTTAAGAATGAACCGCAAATAACCGTCCTTACCTATCAGGGATTAACCGTTGATTTTTGCAAAAAAGTTAACGCAGCCTTTATTTTGAGGGGTTTAAGAAACCCTGGGGACTTCGAATTTGAAAAGGCCATAGCCCATACCAATCGCAAGCTTTCCGAAATAGAAACGGTATTCCTGCTTACCTCTTCGGGCAAATCATACATTAGTTCCTCCATTGTTAGGGATGTTATTAGAAACGGTGGCGATTACTCCGGCCTGGTTCCCGATTCCGTCAGAACAAAATAAAACATATTTCCTGTCTTGAACCTTCAAAAAATCCAATGCAAATATGGCCTTGGACACCAATTGCTGCCAAAGGTCCACTACATTTTCCCAGTTGAATAATACCAAACAAATGGGAAAATGACCTAAAATTTCCTTATATTACAGTTACACAACTAATTTTGTCCAATTCACAACAATCTATTCGTTGTATTAAATAATCGGACTACTATTGTAGGAAAATGCGACAGATGATTATGAATACCCCCATCATATCAAACCAATTCCTGATAAAACAGTTGCCAAAACCAACTGTTTTTATTAATAAGGAATTTAAGGTGGTGCTCGCGTCGGACAAGTGGGCTGAAGATTTTGGTTTCCAAGGTCAGGATTATATTGGAAAATCCATTTATGACATATTGGATAAAACAAGTACTAAATGGTCCAACAACTTGTTGGCCTGTTTTGATGGTAAATTCCCGGAGTCGGAATTACAGGCCTATCTGGATAAAGACTCTAAAGAGAAGTGGTTCGAATGGACAAATATTCCATGGTACGATGAACAGGAAAACATAGTAGGGGCAATCCTCCAAACTGAAGATGTATCGGAAAAGGTTAAAAACGAATTAAAAATCGAGAAACTGGAATTCCTGCAAAAGGAAACAGGACAGCATGGAAAAATAGGGAATTGGGAATATCAAAAATCGAAAGATAAGTTTACTTGCTGTGAAATGATCAGGCGTATTTTTGAGGTCGATGACGATTTCGAGATCAACATAGACAACTCTGTAAATTTCTACAAGACCGGTTATAGCAGGAACACCATTTCCATGGCCATTTTTTCCGCCAACCAGAAAAAAACTCCTTGGAACGAAAAATTGCAGATCATTACCGCCAAAGGAAATGAAAAGTGGGTGAATGTTTCCGGAAAGCCATTATATAAGAATGGCGAATACGTGGGGCTCATAGGAATTGTACAGGACATAACGGATTTTGTAGAGAAAGAACAAAAGACCAAAGACAACGAACATTTATTAAAGACCCTGATAAACAACCTACCCTTACAGATTTATATTAAGGATACCCAATCCAGGAAGTTGCTCGCAAATAAATCCGAACTTCAATTTCTTGGTATTGAAAACGAGAGGGATATTATCGGCAAGGATGATTTTGACCTATACGACAGGGACACGGCCCAGAAATTCAGGGATGAGGACATTGAAGTCATGATCTCTCAAATTCCTATGCTGAACAAGGAATTAACGCGCACCAACACCAATGGTTCGGTTATTACATTTCTATCTTCCAAAATCCCTCTAATAGGGGAGAATGGGGAGGTTACAGGACTTGTAGGAATTAGCATGGACATTTCCGAACAAAAGCAAAAACAAAAAGAACTTAAAAATCTTATATCAGTAACCTCGTCCCAGAATAAAAAACTGATTAATTTTGCACATATTGTTTCGCACAATTTAAGGTCCCATTCTGCCAATTTTGCCATGCTCTTGGATTTCTTGGGCAACGAAAAGGATGAAAATGAAAGACTAAAAATAATGGGAATGCTTATGGATTCCTCTAAAAACCTTATGGAAACACTTCATAATTTAAATGATATCGTGGCCATCAATACCGAGTCCAACATTATTAAGAAAGAGGTCAACTTCAACAAAAAGTTAAACTCCGTACTTAAACAAATCAACCCCCAGCTTAACAAGGCCAAGGCCACAGTAATTAGTGAAGTATCCGATGATCTTAACATAAACGTTGTACCTGCCTACTTAAAAAACATATTGACAAATATTATTACCAATGCCCTAAAGTATAAAAAACCGAATGTTGACCCAATAATAAAGATAAGCGTAAACTATGTTCAAAATTATACG
The DNA here is from genome assembly GCF_030291335.1 of Arenibacter flavimaris. Classification (NCBI taxonomy): domain Bacteria; kingdom Pseudomonadati; phylum Bacteroidota; class Flavobacteriia; order Flavobacteriales; family Flavobacteriaceae; genus Arenibacter; species Arenibacter flavimaris. The sequence continues at coordinate 239,390 of NZ_JASWIM010000002.1, read as the reverse complement.
GTCATAAGTATCGAAGACAACGGCGTAGGGCTGGATTTAAAAAAATACGGAACCAAGTTATTCGGAATGTACAAAACCTTTCATGGCAATTCGGACGCAAAAGGTCTAGGGCTGTATATTACAAAAAATCAAATTGAGGCCATGCATGGTAAAATAAGTGCTACAAGCCAAGTAGGTATAGGAAGCACTTTTAATTTATATTTTAATGACAAAAATTAATTCAATTTTTATTGTCGATGATGACACTATAACGATTTACGGAATTAAAAAAATATTAACTTCTGTTGCCTCCTGTAAGGACATTTTTGAATTTAAAAATGGTCAAATAGCAATGGACCGTATAAAGAAAATGATAATTGAAAAATCGGAACTGCCCGATTTAATTTTTCTGGACATCAACATGCCAATAATGGATGGATGGGAATTCTTGGAAGAATTCATAAAATTGCCCATTCACAAAAAAGTCAATATAAATATTGTAACCTCCTCCATTGACCAATTTGACATGGACAAGGCCGAGAATTTCAGATCCCTGACACATCACACCGTTATTTACAATAGCAAACCTATCAGAAAGGCCGACATAGAAAAAATTACCGCAGCCATTGCCGTGTAATACCCAAGTTTTAGCTAACTTTGATTTCTAGAAGATGATTTTGAACCTCTATTTAAAAAGTTCAAAACCTATTTATATCTCATTTTCCAATTGGACTTCAAGGTCTTTTTTTTTGAGTTTTAAACAAATTATAACCTAGCATGAAACTTCTGGTAAGACTTTTTTTACTGCTTTGTCTTATTTCTTGCGAGACCGAAAAAGAAAGAAAAATTGAAAACATTAAAACAGTTTTTGAGCGCAGTAACGGGGAAGAAACGGCAACCTATCTCCAAATCATAGATTTCTACATTCAACTTGCCAAGGAATTTCCAGAAATAAATATACAGATCATCGGCAATACCGATAGCGGTAACCCCCTACATGTTGTAACCTACAACCCGGACGCCGATTTTAATTTTCAAAAAATTGGTAGGGATAAGAGTATTTTATTAATAAATAATGGCATACATCCAGGAGAAAGCGATGGCATTGATGCCACCATGCTATTATTTAGGGATTTGGTACTAAAAAATATAGAAGCCCCCAAAAACACGGTTGTGGTTACCATACCCGTTTACAATGTTGGCGGAGCCTTGAACAGAAATTCAACATCCAGGGTAAATCAAAATGGTCCTAAATCCCATGGTTTTAGAGGCAACGCGAAAAATTATGACCTTAATCGCGACTTTATAAAAGTAGATACAAAGAACGCCCACACTTTTTCCAAAATTTTCCACTTGATAAAACCGGATATCTTTATAGACAACCATGTTAGCAATGGAGCGGATTATCAATACACCCTTACCCACCTGTTTACCCAGCACAACAAATTGGGAGGTGAATTGGGCCAATACCTTCACGAAGAGATGGTTCCCGCACTTGAAAATTCGCTCAAGGAGGCGGACTGGGATATTACGCCCTATGTGAATGTTTTTAATCAAGTACCCGAAAAAGGCTTTTCCCAATTTATGGATTACCCCAGATACTCCACAGGATATACCACTCTTTGGAACACCCTGGGCCTAATGGTGGAAACACATATGCTTAAGCCATACAAACAAAGGGTAGAAGGCGTATACGCCTTAATGACCAAGATTTTGGATATTTCAGAGAAAGATTACAAGAAGATTAAAAATTTAAGGGAGAATGCTTTTGAAGTTTACCTAGAGAAACAAAACTACCCCCTACAATGGGCCATCGATACAACCAAAAGTACTATCCTGGAATTCAAAGGATATGAAGCCGATGAATTTAACAGTGAAATAACAGGGCTTCCCAGGCTTAAATATGATAGAAACAGACCGTTTACCAAAGAAGTGGAGTACCAAAATTTTTTTAAACCAACACACGAGGTGGAAATTCCCAAAGCATATGTCATAAAGAAGGGTTGGGACAGAATAATAGATTTATTATCGGTAAACCAGATAAGCTTTAAAACCTTAAAACAAGACACTTCCATAGCGGTGGAGACATATAAAATAGACAGCTACAGTACTGCCGAAAATTCGTATGAGGGACACTACCCACATTATAATACCAAAGTAAAGCGCAGTAACCAAAAAGTTGATTTTACGGCGGGGGATATCTTGGTACCAACCAATCAAAAGGGCTTGCGCTATTTATTGGAAACCTTGGAACCGGAGGCTACGGACTCTTTCTTTAACTGGAATTATTTTGATGCTATTTTACAACAAAAGGAAGGTTTCTCACCTTATGTTTTTGAAGATATCGCTTTGGAAATCCTTCAGGACAGTCTGGAAATGAAGACCCAGTTCAATCTTAAAAAAGAAATCGACAGTACTTTTGCAAGCGATTGGTATGCCCAGCTGGATTGGATTTACAAACGGTCCAAATACTATGAACCCGAACATTTGCAATATCCCGTTTATAGAATTCTAAAGGAATAATCCCTCAATCTTCAAACAGAATTCTAATATTGGCATAGGAATTTTCCAATGCTTTTTTGATTTTTTCCGGACCTTTCCATTTTACTTTTTCTATTCCTTCAGAGGTTTCGCCCACTAAAACTCCCTTATAATTGGTTTTCATGGCAAACCAATGTACTTCCTTTAATTTATAGGTCCCATTCCTCTTAAAGAGATGGTAGGTAGTCCTTAAAAAATTTTCGATCTTCAGCCCCTTTACCCCTGTTTCCTCTTCCACTTCGCGCAGTGCACATTCCTCAATGCTCTCCCCTTTGTCCAATTTTCCTTTTGGAAGGTCCCATTTATCATTGCGGTAAATAAAAAGTACCTTCCCTTCCTTGTTGGTAACCACTCCACCAGCAGCGACAACTAGTGGTATTTTTTTCGAAAATTTCTTTAATATCTCTTCACTATTCGGGTGATAAATAAAAGCTTCACTAAGTTTTTTGCTTGCCAAAGCGTCTATGGCCTCATTAATGGCAGACCCGTTCAACAAAAAATATTTATTATTTGCCGTATCCGATAATTTATTTGTCAAAATCAGAGGTGACTCATTAACAAAAACTTTATACATTTGCGTCATGGTTTTAGACAAAGACACTGCCAAAAGAACTGCAGAGCTTCTGCTGCAAATTAATGCAATTAAGTTGAAACCTGAAAATCCATTTACATGGGCTTCAGGGTGGAAATCTCCAATTTATTGCGATAATAGGATAATACTCTCATACCCAAGCATTAGAAATTATGTTCGGGAACAAATGGGAAAGCAAGTGGAAAGCCTTTATGGGAAACCGGATGTAATAGCCGGAGTGGCCACAGGGGCCATTGGTATAGGTATGCTGGTTGCCGAGTATTTGGGACTTCCCTTTATTTATGTACGGCCCGAAGCCAAGTCCCATGGGCGGCAGAACCAGATAGAGGGCCGTTTGGAGGCCAATCAGAGCGTAGTCGTCATTGAAGACTTGATCAGTACCGGTAAAAGCAGTTTAAATGCTGTGGATGCTTTAAAAAACAATGGTGCAAACGTAAAGGGAATGCTGGCCATCTTTACTTATGGCTTTGATGTAGCCAATGAAAATTTTAAGAAATACGGTTTGGATCTACATACTTTGAGCAATTACGATTTTTTAATTCAGCAAGCTTCTGATACCAACTATATAAAAGAGAATCAATTAAAAACCTTACTAGAGTGGAAAAGTAGTCCCTCTACCTGGCAATCTTAAATTATGTATTTAGAAACACCTAAGAAAAAAGTTAACAAAAGCAGTAAGGAAGTTTTTGATTTTCTGAACGATGTGAAGAATTTTAAAATCTTAATGCCCGAAAACATTAGTAAGTTCGAACTTATTAATGAGGATAAATTTTTGTTTGCACTTAAAGGAATGCCCGAAATTGTATTGCAAAAAAAACAGCAAACTCCACATTCGCAATTAATTCTGGGAGCGGCAAGTGATAAATTACCCTTTACCCTCACTGCCGATATTGTAGCAATAAATGAGAATGAAAGCGAGGTAACCTTAAGCTTTGAAGGGGAGTTTAACGCCATGATGGCCATGATGATAAAATCGCCGATCAATAATTTTATAGGTACACTGTCCGAGAATCTTTCCAAAATATAGGTTTAGGCTATTTTTCGGATATAATGTTCAATACAGTAGCTTCACCTCTTTTAGGTTGAATTCCTGTAATATATCGTCTTCCATTAAAATCTTTAGTTTTCCGGCGCTGGAAACGCCTTTTATAAAGCCCATGAACATTTCGTCGTCACGGTTTTTAAAGGTAGACGGCTTATCCTTTCTAAAAAGGGCAGACTCGTAACGTCCAAAAAGATTTCCCCTATCCGCCTTCCCCTTGTTCCCTATCAACTTTTTTAAATTTTCAACAACACTGTATAGCAATTCATCCAGATCCACCGATCTACCTAAAATTAGCTTTAAGGAGGACACATTGGGAAGCTTATTGAAACCCAATTGATTTACATTTAAGCCAATTCCAACAACGGAGGCCTGAATATGTTGTCCGGATAAAATATTTTCAATGAGAATTCCACAAATTTTGGAATGTCCTGACATAATGTCGTTAGGCCATTTAATCTTTAAATCAGGTACTTGAAGTTGGGTTAAAGTGTCATAGATTGCCAGAGAAACATAAATATTCAAAAGAAACTGATCCGAGACCTGACATTCCAAAGATTTCACTAAAATACTAAAAGTCAAGTTCTTACCAGGCTCGGAGAACCAACTTGTCCCCATTTGACCCCGTCCCTTCAATTGGGTATGGGCCATTACCACTGTAAAATCGTCCAGCTTATTATGGAACATCAATTCCTTTAAATAGGCATTTGTTGAGTCCGTGGCACTAAGTTTGATTAATTGCATTTACAATCTTATGATTAATATATAATGTATTGTTAAAAACAATAGTTAAAAAAACAAAAAAATAATAACTTTGTAAAAATTTAAAATTTTTGAATGCAGAAAAGGAAAAGTAGCGCAGATGAGTTAATTGCCTTAATTTTAAGTGGAATAGAAGAGGTTAAAGGACATGACATAAATTTACTTGATCTTAGAGACATTGAGAATACTGTTTGTGACTACTTTATTATTTGTAATGGTACTTCCAACACACATGTAAACGCCATTGTAGGCTCCATCCAAAAAACCGTAAGTAAGGCAATTCAAGACAAACCTTGGCATGTTGAAGGTTCCGATAACGCGGAATGGGTTTTAATGGACTACGTAAACGTAGTAGTACATGTATTTCAAAAACAAGTTAGAGAATATTATGATATAGAAGGACTTTGGGGAGACGCCAAAGTAACTTCAGTTGAAAGTAGCTTCAATCAGTAAAAAAAAATAATGGCAAAAGAAAATAATACAGGTCCCAAAAAACCCAAATTCAATACTTGGTGGATATATGGCGTAATAGCAATATTATTAATTGGTTTTCAATTTTTCGGTAGCGGAAACTTCGCGAATACCAAAAAAGCCAGTACCTCCGAGCTTCAAGAGTATTTAAGAAATGGGGATATCCGAAAAATATTGGTCATAACCAATACCAGACAGGCAAAAATATTCCTTACCGAAGAGGCCTTAAAAAAGGAGGTCCACAAGGATGTATCGGACCAGCCCTTTTCCTTGACGGCCACTGCTACGCCACAGTACGTAGTAAACTATGGGGATCAGCAGAACTTTGAAAACGAGATCAATGACATTAAAAAGGAAAACAATTTAGACACGGAACTTACGTACGACCAAGAATCGAATGTACTCACCGAACTCCTGTTGACCTTATTGCCATTTGTACTCATCATAGGTATTTGGATCTATTTAATGCGCCGTATGTCCGGTGGGGCCGGTGGTGGGGCCGGTGGTCAGATTTTCAATATTGGAAAGTCCAAAGCCAAATTATTCGACGAAAAAACCGATACAAGAACCTCGTTCAAGGATGTTGCCGGTTTGGAAGGCGCCAAGGAAGAAGTGGAGGAGATTGTGGAATTCTTGAGAAATCCGGACAAGTACACCTCATTGGGTGGAAAAATTCCTAAAGGAGCCTTATTGGTAGGACCTCCGGGAACTGGTAAAACCTTATTGGCCAAGGCTGTTGCCGGCGAAGCGAAAGTTCCATTCTTTTCACTTTCCGGTTCGGATTTTGTGGAGATGTTCGTAGGGGTAGGAGCTTCCAGGGTAAGGGATTTATTTAAACAGGCCAAAGACAAATCACCTGCCATTATTTTTATTGATGAGATCGATGCCATTGGTAGGGCCAGGGGCAAAAATAATTTTACGGGATCCAATGACGAGAGGGAAAATACCTTGAACCAGTTATTGACCGAAATGGATGGTTTTGGTACCAATACCAACGTTATTGTCTTGGCAGCGACCAACCGTGCCGATGTTTTGGACAAAGCATTAATGAGAGCGGGGCGATTTGACAGACAGATATACGTGGATCTTCCGGACATCAGAGAGAGAAAAGAAATTTTCGAAGTCCACTTAAGACCTATAAAAACGGCCGAAACATTGGATTTGGATTTCCTGGCCAAACAAACTCCTGGTTTTTCGGGTGCCGATATTGCCAATGTCTGTAATGAGGCGGCATTGATTGCTGCCCGTAAGGAGAAAAAAGCTGTTACCAAGCAAGACTTCTTGGATGCGGTAGACAGAATTGTTGGAGGTCTTGAGAAAAAGAATAAAATAATTACTCCTGGGGAAAAGGAAACCATTGCATATCACGAAGCCGGACATGCCACCGTAAGTTGGATGTTGGAACACGCCGCACCCTTGGTGAAAGTAACTATAGTACCCAGAGGGCAATCGTTGGGTGCCGCATGGTATTTACCGGAAGAACGCCTCATTGTTCGCCCGGAACAAATGAAGGATGAAATGTGTGCTACCCTTGGCGGTAGGGCTGCCGAAAAAGTTATCTTCAACAAGATATCCACTGGTGCACTGAGCGATTTGGAAAAGGTAACCAAACAGGCCAGGGCCATGGTAACCATTTATGGCCTGAACGAAGAGATTGGCAATATTACCTATTACGACTCATCCGGTCAAAATGAATATGGTTTTTCCAAACCCTATAGCGAACAGACCGCATTGACCATAGACAAGGAGATTTCCAAGCTCATTGAGGAGCAGTATAGAAGAGCCGTTGAATTATTGTCCAACAACAAAGATAAACTTACAGAATTAGCTGAACGTTTATTGGAAAAAGAAGTTATATTTAAGGACGATTTGGAAAAGATTTTCGGCAAGCGTCCTTTTGACAAAGACAAAAGACTTGAAGCTGAGGAAGCAGCTGAAAAAGAGGAAAAAGCAAAGAAAGATCTTCCAAAATCAGAAACAGAAAAATAAAACAATAAATAATTCGTTGTTCCTAAACAACTAGGGGCTTAAAGACTCCATTTAGATATTAATGGGATTATTTGATAAACTTTTCGGGGGAGGAAAAAGAAAGGTTTCCAAGGAAACTGTGGAAACGAGAGGGCAACATATGCCCGACTTAAACATTCCTGTTGACGAAAAGTTTACCATTAATTTTAAACATAATGGTGGCAAGTTCCTTTATTGTGATTCCATAAATGAGGTGTTCAACAATTTGGACAATATTATCATTGAAAATCAATGGCAGGACCAAACCTTTTTTTCAATGGATAAAAGATTGGAGGAAAAATTCTCCAAACAAGAGATAAATTTCACCAACCTACCCAATAATAGCGAAATATTTTTCACCACCTGTGAACATTTAGTTGCACAAAATGGTTCCATATTGGTTTGCTCCAATCAATTGAAGGAAAGAAAACTACACGAATTACCTTCAAATGTTATTGTTTTTGCCACTACCAGCCAAATGGTCGAATCTATTGGAGAGGGATTAAAGACAATTAAAAAGAAGTATAAAAATGTAATTCCGGCCAACATTACTACCATAAAACATTTCCAACCAACGGCTGAAAATTCAGACGATTTCTTAACTTACGGAAGTAGTTCTAAAAATCTTTATCTTTTACTTCTGGAAGACTTATAACATGAAAGAAATTTTAAGGCGCTTACTTACAGGTGCGGTATATGTAATTCTGTTACTTTCCGCCGTATTCCTAAGTTCCGATGCGTTTGATTTTTTATTTATGACCTTTGGACTCGCCTGCCTTTACGAGTACAAACGCATGATAAAACTTCCTGGCTACCATATTTTTATAGCCTACTTGGCGCTGTGGTGGGCATTTATTTACCTTATTGATGATAAGGTTCTCATCAATATTCTAATGTTCATTACCATATCGATTAATTTTATATTGCTGTATTACCTCTTTTCAGGAAAAGAAAAACCGTTCAACAATTTGCAAAAGTTTATTATTGGCTTATTTTATATAGGCGGAGGGTGTATTTTCCTTACTATGATACCTTATAAGGACAATGAATTTGCAAAACTGCTGATCATGGGGATATTTATCCTTATTTGGGTAAACGATACCTTTGCATATTTGGTAGGAAAAAGTATTGGCCGTCATAAATTGTTCCCCTCCATTTCCCCGAAAAAAACAATAGAGGGAGCCGTTGGAGGTTTTGTTTTTGCCTTGGCTGCGTCCTATTTTTTATCGAAATATGAGACCAATATCTCTTTGGGACAATGGTTGATACTGGCCACTGTGATAGTAATTACAGGAAGTTTGGGCGATCTTATAGAATCAAAATTTAAAAGGGCCGCCGGTGTTAAGGATAGTGGAGCTATTTTACCAGGGCACGGTGGCATGCTGGACAGATTGGACAGTTTGGTTTTTGCCGCACCTTTCGCATATTTAACTTTAATTATTTTTTCCAATGTTTCATAAAGAAGGACAAAAAATTATTATAACAACCTTTATTATAGTTTGTTCCATTGTGGTATTGGCCAATTATTTTATAGATATAACTTGGCTTAAATTTGGACTTCAAATAGTTTCCTTGCTTATCCTTATTTTGATCCTACAATTTTTTAGAAATCCCAAAAGGAAGGTTTCCAAGAATTTTGATGAAATATTGGCTCCGGTAGATGGTAAGGTAGTAGTTATTGAGGAAGTGGAGGAAACGGAATATTTTAAGGCAAAGCGGATCCAAGTGTCCATTTTCATGTCTCCCATAAATGTACACGTAACAAGGTACCCCGCCAGTGGACTGGTTAAGTTTTCAAAATACCATCCCGGAAAATATCTAGTGGCATGGCATCCCAAATCCAGTGAAGAGAATGAAAGAACCACTGTAGTTATAAACACTCCCAAGTTTGGCGACATCCTCTACCGACAGGTGGCTGGGGCCATGGCACGTCGTATCGTAAATTACGCCGAAGTTGGTGAAAGTGTACAACAGGGAGAAGATGCAGGATTTATTAAATTTGGCTCTAGAGTAGATTTGTTCTTACCTTTGGATAGTGCAATTACAGTAAAATTGCACCAAAAAGTAACTGGGGCAAAAACATGTATTGCAACTACAAGGGTTAAAAAAGAAAATGAAGACTGATAAACTAAAACAAGATTTTATAGCTGCGGTCGATTTTGTCAATGATTATACAGACCCTTTGCCTGCGGATCTTTTATTAAAACTATATGCCTATTTTAAAATTGCGAACCGCAATTTTAGCCATCCGGGAAGCAGGACCCCTTTAATAAATGCCTTTAAGGCCAACGCCCTTATCCAAGCTAAAAACGTAAGCATTGAAGAAGCTATGCAGCGATATATAGCTTTGGTAGACAAAGAAATTAGGAACCACAAATAGTTTTTTGTACAAATCTGCCCTGATTTGCTTTTCAAAGTTTAAATGGCCCCATAAGCAGACCGGACTAAAAACTTATAATTTCCATGCTCCCCTTTTCCTAATGAATGCCAATCCAAAATATTTTAGTTGAAAACTTAATACTTATGAAGCCAATCGCAGTCCGGTTTCCCCATTTTCAAAATAAGTAAAATATATACTGGCAAAAATGGTAATTAGGAAATAGGCCACAATCCATAGATCGGCCTGGGGAAGGTACGCATTGAGGCCAAACCAGTCTCCTAAATAAACTATCCATATTATTCCGGCCACCCCCCTGGCAACCTCTATCCCCACAGCATATTTTTTCCTATCCATCAAAGTGGTATATCCAAAGATGCCAATAAAAATAAATCCACTAAATATAAGTAGACCCTCAAAACCAATTTGAGTATAGTTGTAGAACATAAACATCATTAATCCCAAACTTATGAGCATTTGAAAAACCACATAAAGTTTCAGACCCTTGGTGGCGCTAGGTGCATATCTTTTAAAATTGTAAACATCCCCAATAATAGCAATAGGATACTTTTCCTTAACATCATCGGGCCTCCAGCCCGTAGGCATAAACCAAATGCGTATTTTATCCCAGAAACTCTTGGTTCGCCAGGCGTCCTGCAATAACCGCCACAAATGCTGAAAATTAATAATTATCGGATTCCAGCTACCCGCAGGCTTCAACACCCCATATTGTGGAGGAACCTGATCCAATTCTTCCTGAAATGTACCAAACATGCGATCCCAAACGCACAATATTTGTCCTAGGTTTTTATCTATGTATTCCGGATTTATGGCATGGTGTACCCGGTGCTGGGATGGGGTGACCAAAATATATTCCAACCAACCCATCTTTCCTATATGTCTGGTATGGTACCAGAATTGTGCAAACAAATGTATGGGGGCCAAAACAGCTATTACCTTGTGGGGCACTCCCAAAACCGCTGCTGGGAGCAGGAATAGGGAAAAATAACCCACTAGGTTGCTGATGGGCTGCCTAAGGGCACAGGCAAGATTAAATTCTTCACTGCTATGGTGGATTACATGCTGATTCCAAAAAATATTTATTTTATGGCTGAGCCTATGGTTCCAATATCCCGCAAAGTCCAGAACAACAAAGGCAACGCCCCATACCAACCAATTGGCTTTAATTTCCGTTATAGCCAAATGTTCCAACAGAAAAGGATAGGAAATTACGATCACTGCCAGCCCCAAGGTATCCTTAATTATATTGGTCAACCCCGAACTTATACTGGAAACCGTATCCATAACCTTATGCATTTGTTTTTTTACAAAATAGCCATAGGTTATTTCTATAGTTAAAAGGATTACAAAAAATGGGATGGCATATAAAAGCGCTGTAGCGTAGGTCTCCATAAAGCAAAGTAAATTCTGAAGTCTGTAACAAATATAATGAAATTCGTTATTTTTTCATTACCACCTGTTTTAAAACCAAAACCATACCCACCTTAAGTAGTCAATAACAAAATCCAAATATGTGGAAAACAATTGGATTCTTGTATTAAAACCGTATTGGCATTCCGATAAAGCTTTGCTTTCAATTTAAATAAAGTATAAATTAGTTGTATATCCCTTATATTCGCTTTTACATGAATTTAAGACATTCCATAGTTACCCGATTTGCGCTTTTCTTCACAGGCCTAATCATTTTCTCCATTCTTTTATCCGGGTACTTGGTCTTTAGAAAGGCTTCACAAGTTATTACGGCCCATTCAAAAGAACGTATTATGCATGGCTCTCAATTGGCAGAACAGTCCTTTTATGCCTTACTCAACGAGGTTACCAATGACATTGCCGTAATAGCCTCGAGTCCAACCCTACAGCAACATATATTTCACCCCTCAGAAAAAACCATCCACGATATTGATCAGCTTTTCCGAATTATATTGGAAAACAAAGAAACTTATTTTCAGATCAGGCTACTGGAGGCCGATGAAAACGGTAAAGAGATTATTCGTTTCAACAAATTGGACGGACAAGTACTGAAGTCGGACAATCTACAACAAAAAGGGGACCGGGAATATTTTAAAGAGGCCGTTCAAATAAATAAAGGAGAACACTATTTTTCCAATATCAATTTGAATGAGGAATACGGTGTAATAAGCACCCCCTACACCCCTACCCTGCGTGTTGCCAGTCCTATTTTTGACCATGGAAACAGAAAAGTTGGTATTTTGATAATCAATATAAACCTAAATCCGCTATATCTAAGCCTCGATCAAATTGCCGGTAACGACAGTCGGTTCTATTTAATAGATGCAGAGGGCCAGTATTTATATGCACATGACAGGTCTCTTCAATTTGGTCAACAGACCCGGAAATTTCAAAATTTTTATACCGATTTTAATGTCAGTAATAGTTCCCAAGAACCTCCAAAAAATGGTTTTCTACAGTTAGTAGGGCAAAATGACGGCCGTTATTTGAGTTATTTTAAGGAGTTGTCCTATTTCGATGGAAAGCGAAAAATATATCTGATTTCCAATATAGGCCAAAATATATTGCTGAAAAATGCCCTTAAGGTTCGCGCCGAAAGTATTCAGACATTGCTATGGGTATGCCTGTTATCCATTCTCCTGTCGTGGTTCTTCACCAATTTATTTTCAAAAAAAATCAACAAAATTACCAGAGCGATCAGCAACTATGACCAGGGCATTCCCGATGATCATACCCTACCCACCAACCGAAAGGACGAAATAGGGATCTTGGCGAATACCTTTACCAAAATGAAGGTGAAAATTGATCAACATGTCCATGAGTTGAACACTGCCCTGGAGAAAGAACAGCTGGCAAGAAGACAACGGGATGAATTTTTACAAAATATGAGTCACGAAATGCGCACACCTTTAAATGCTATTTTGGGGCTAACAAAATTGTTGTACAAAAATGCCTCGGAGCCACAACTACCCATAATCCATTCCCTGGAAAGAAGCAGCAATAGCTTGGCCGGCCTGGTATACGACGTTCTGGACCACCAGAAATTAGTGGAAGGCAAACTGCATATCCAATTGGAACCTACCAATATTGCGGAGCTTTTAAGGGACATCCACTCTACTTATTTGTACGAAGCCGTTCAAAAAGGGCTTACTTTCAATTTAAGTGTAGACGAAAAGCTCGAAACCACCCTATTTCAGACCGATGCTTTAAGATTGACCCAGATAGTTACAAATCTTGTGGTAAATGCCATAAAATATACCAAAAAAGGTATTATTAGCCTCTCCGCTACAGTTAACGGCTCGGAAAATGAAACACTATATATAAAAGTGACCGATACCGGGGTTGGGGTACTCCCCAAAAATCTTGATAGGATAAACGACCGTTTCTTTATGGAAAAAAATGATCTCTCCGGCAGGTATGGCAGCTATGGTCTTGGCCTTTCCATTGTAAAACAGTTAACAACGCTTTTTGGAGGTACTTTAGTGGCTTCTTCAGAAAAAGGGGTGGGCTCCGAATTTACGATCCGAATCCCAACCATATCCACTTCTACCCAAAGGGTTATAAAACCCGTGCAAACAGCAACACTGCCCCTTCCAAAACTAAGCGGTAATTACACCATCCTGCACATAGAGGATGATGTATCCACTATGGAACTGTTAAAACATATTCTAAATTTCGACCAGATTACCTTACTTCAGACCAAATCTTTTGACGAGGCCTTGAAAAGTATAATTTCAGATACACCCGATTTGATCATAAGTGATTTAATGCTCGAAAATGAAAAAATAAACACCAGATTGAAGGATTGGATCAAAACCAAAAAGATAAAATGCCCCCTTATTATTATATCCGCCCTGGATGCGTCGGAAGCCAATACTCCGTACAGTGAATATTTTCAAAAACCCTTCCAAATAGACCATTTAAAAGATACCGTTTATAAAATTTTGGGCAGCAAGGAATTTAAGGCTCCGGATTTTTCAAATATCTATAACAATTATGACCATGAGATCCCTAAAATAAACAAGGTCCTGAAATTACTGGAGAAGGAATTTGAAAATTATCTAACGGGAATAAACAAAATTGGTTTGAACAGGGATCAAGTGAAATGGGAAGCGATAATACACAAATTAATAGCCAATATCCACAATCTTAAATTGACCGAACTGGAGGAGGTACTCCCAGACAAAATATCAGATTTAAACACAGATCGCCTCAACCAAATAAATAACATTTTTGCTTATTATTTGTGCTGCATTAGAGCGGAAATACACCTTAATTTAAAAGCTGGATCTTCCTGAGCAATTCAGTGGCATATCGTTGACTAACAGGGACGTGTTCCTTATTTATTTCCACGGCACCTGTATGTATCACGTCTATCATATTGAGATTAATGATATAAGAGCGATGTACGCGTTGAAAGAAATCGGGAAGTTTAGGTTCAAGATCTTTTAGGGCCATAAGTGTCAACACCTTCTTGTTTTTAAAAACTATGGCAATGTAATTTGCTTCCGCTTTAAAATAGGCGACCTCCTTCAATTTTATTTTTACCAGTTTACCACCTTCCTTTATAAACAATCTAGCATCCTTTTCGGGCACTTTTCTATTATTGGAAATGAATTCCTTCGCTTTTAAAACTCCCTTATAAAACCTGGAGAAATCCAGGGGTTTTACCATAAAATCAACAATTTTGGGATAGTTATAGGAATCCAATGCAAAATCTTTGTTGGAAGTAACCATTATAACGGCGGAATCGGAATTGAGGTCCAATATATCCCTGCCCGTAATATCGGGTAGATTGTAGTCCAAAAAAATAAGATCAAAGGAGGTACTATTAATAAGGTTAATGGATTCAAAACCGGATACCGTTGTAGTGACACCAGCTATCTCATTGATCTTACTGCAAAAATGCTCAAGCAAATCACAAATCAACGGATCATCATCAACAATTAAACATTTCATGATCTTATCCAATATATTACCAGTTTCATCAAGCAATATAATCATTTCGTATAAAAAATAATTTTCACTTCATCTAAAATTCTACTATTGTTATTAATAAAACCAACTACCATGTACTACCAAAGACTTCTCTTACCTATACTTTCCCTATTATTTTTTGCATTGATGGGCTGTAAGGAGCAATCCAAGACTTCCAAAAATTTGGGGGACAATCTGATGGCCATGGCCAATGAACCACGGGGGAAGGACAACGTAGCTTACCAATGGGCCTATATGGCCCTGGAAGGAACTGCTTTGGATACAGATCGCTTTAAGCCTAGGCCCACGGTTACGTCAAGATATCTTGGACTCATATGCACTGCCATGTTCGATGCCTGGACACGATTTGATGACAAGGCACAACCCTTGTACCTTAAAGACGTAGAGCGCTTTCCTGAAAACAAAAGAACACTTAAGAATAAGGAAATTGCCGTTAGTTATGCCGCGTATAGGGCCTTGAAGGAATACTATTATTCCGACAGTACAATGTTCAGGGAAAAAATGATCGCTTTGGGCCTTGACCCAGATAATCAATCCAAGGATGCTAGTACCCCGGAAGGAATTGGAAACTTGGCTGCAGCTATGGTGATCAATGCCCGCAAAAATGATGGCTCCAACCAATATGGGGAAGTTGAAGGTTCCAATGGTCAGCCCTACTTTGATTATACCAATTACTCACCGGTAAATGACATTGACAAGAATATTGACCTCAACAGATGGCAACCAAAGTATTTTATAGATGAGGACGGCAATAAGTACAATCCAGGCTGCCTAACGCCATATTGGCAAAAAGTAAAACCTTTATTATTGGAGACGGCGGATCAGTTTAGACCTGGACCACCTCCTATGGTGGGTTCCGAACAATTGGAAAAAGAAGTTCAGGAGGTAATTGACCTGCAAGCCAATTTAACTCCGGAAAACAAGGCATTGGTGGAATTTATGAGAGATGGGCCCAAATCTGTACAACAAGCAGGGCATTGGTTAAAATTTGCCCAAGACGTGTCCTTGAGGGACAACAATACTTTGGACCAAGATGTAAAAATGTATTTTCTGGTAGAATCAGTAGCCATGGATGCCTTTATCTCCTGTTGGGATTCCAAAATGTATTATGATTATACGCGTCCATACGCCTTGGTCCACGATTATTATCAGGATAAGGTGATCAAGGCCTGGGGTGGCCCGGATAAAGGCATGGTTGAGATGAAGGGTAAGGATTGGAGACCATATTCTCCTGATGCCTTTCTTTGTCCTCCATTCCCAAGCTACGTTTCAGGGCATAGTACCATAAGTGGTGGTTGTGCGGAAGCTCTACGATTATTTACAGGGGACGACTATTTTGGGGTAGAAGTTGAATTGGTCCCAGGAGCCCTTACCGAAATTAATAATATAGATGACCCAGTTATCATAAAATTCCCAACTTTTACCGAAACGGCCGAAATGGCCGGTATATCCAGGGTCATGGGAGGATATCATATACAGGCGGATAATGTTGCCGGTTTAGAGTTGGGCAGACAGGTAGCGAGGTATCATTATAAAAAATATCTTCAACTGATTGGTGAGGATAGAAAAGATGGAACAAAGGTCAACCAGTAAAACGAACTTTTTAAACTTCCTTATCCAGGCTATGGCACAGTGATCATTTACCTGGAAAGTTAAATCAATATCAACAAACTGCAGAAAATGGTTCGAATAACCCAAAATGGGAGAATGCTAAGTATAAGCATAGGTATTGTATACCTTTGGTTTGGATTTCTTAAATTTTTCCCAGGATTGAGTCCGGCGGATGTACTGGCCAAACAAACCATTTCTTTATTGACCTTTAATCTAATTCCAGAAAATGTAGGGATATTATTGCTAGCAGTAATGGAAGTTGCGATTGGTCTTGGCCTAATTTTAAATATTCAACTCCAAAAAATTATTCTTGCAGCACTTGTCCATTTAGTACTAACTTTTATTCCGGTGGTGTTTTTTCCTGAAATTTCATTTTCCAAGGCTCCATTTTCCCTCACTTTGGTTGGCCAGTATATCATAAAGAACATCGTAATTATTAGCTCCCTACTTTTGATTTACCAAAGAACCTACAATAAAATTTCCTAAAAATAAAAAAGGGTAATGGGGCATCATACTTTTTTATCCTTCAATTGTTTGGATCTAAAAAGAAGTGGCACTTTGGAAGATAAATTGCCTTTAGTACCCGTATTGAATATTGGATTATCATATGTTATCATTAAGTTTTTTTGAAGCCAGACATCACTTAAATTCTAAACCATGAAAAAAAAACACTACAATCATTTGTTAGGTATTCTTTTAGTTGCCCTTGCCTTTAATTCTACAATGTTAAACGCCCAAGGATGTGTGGCCATTAGGCACTTTTCCTCCTGTGTTGGAAACAGCCTGGAAAATAATCTTATGGACAAGGGAGACCTTCAAATTGGTATGAATTATAGATATTTCAAATCCTTTCGGCATTTTAGGGGTACGGAGGAAGAGGCCGATAGGGTTTCCAACAATACGGAGGTAATTAATCATTCCCATGCGTGGGATTTCTTCCTGACCTATGGTATTTCCAGTAGACTATACACCAGTATCACCATACCCACTGTAATAAATGCTAGGTCTTCCCTATATGAGCACGGTAGGGAAGAAAGAAATAGTTCCTTTTCAAGAGGTTTGGCGGACATAAGGGCCGGTGTTGGATATTGGCTATTAGATCCAAATTCGAATCCCAATAAGAACATTGCCATTGGTTTGGGTATAAAACTTCCTACCGGTAACTACAATGCTACGGACGTGTTTTACAATGTAGGGCCAGAAGGCAGCCCGGAAGTACGCCCTGTGGACCAGTCCATTCAACCTGGGGATGGAGGTTTCGGATTTACGCTTGATTTCCAATTTTACCAAAAAATAGCCACCGGACTATTTGCCTATGGAGGTGGTTTTTACCTATTCAACCCTAGGGAAACCAACGGAATTAGAACCTTTCGGGAGACGTTGAGCCCTTTATTGGAGAATGAGGCCATTATGGCAGTACCAGACCAGTATTCTGTTCGCACGGGAATTAGTTATAGTGTGTCCAATGTTATATCCACTTCTTTGGGCGCTCGGTTTGATGCCGTACCTGTAAAGGACCTTATTGGAGGTAATGAAGGCTTCCGAAGGCCCGGAAATGTCCTATCCATTGAGCCAGGTATAGCCTATATGCATCAGAATTTTACCTTAAATTTAAACGTCCCTTTTGCTGTCCGAAGGGAACGGCCACAAAGTGTTACTGATCTACAAACGGAAATAAGCACCGGAACTCCTAGAAAAGGGGATGCAGCTTTCGCTGATTATTTAATAAATTTTGGGGTATCTTACCGCTTCCCAAAAAATAAAATAGCGGAAATAGACCCTGCTCTGAAGGATACTTTTAACTAAAATTAATTTCCAGTTACCAGTCTATTGGACGGTAATCCTTAAGGAACTTACCGCACCAATGCTTACCGGTGTTAATGCCGTCTATCAACGGATCCAACACCCTAGCGGCACCATCAACAATATCCAAGGGCGGTTGAAAATCATGGACTTCCTCCTTTCTTTTGGACAACTCTATGGGATCCTCATCCGTTACCCAACCCGTATCCACGGCATTCATATAAACCCCGTCCTTTGCAAAGTCGAGGGCGGAAGTATGTGTCATCATATTCAGCGCAGCCTTGGCCATATTGGTATGGGGGTGCCGATCTTCCTTGTAAAACCTATGGAATTTGCCTTCCATGGCAGATACATTTATAATATGTTTTTTACCCGTATTTTCCTCACGCATCAGCTTGGATAAGCGGTTGCATAGTACAAAGGGTGCAATGGCATTTACCAATTGTACTTCTATCATCTCCGGGGTTTCGATTTCCCCTAATTTCAATCTCCAGCTATTGGTCTTGCGCAGATCGACCTGCTGCAGGTCGGCATCCAATTCTCCTTCGGGAAAAACTTCTTTGGAAGAAAGGGAACTATCAAAACTATATGGGATCTGTGATAGTTTGGCGGAGGCCCTTATACCAATACCGGGTTCCGGTGCATGCCAATTAACGGGCAAGGCATTATTTTGGGCACTCGCTGTACCTTGGCCCAGGTTATTTAGTTCCTGCAAGCAGAAATCATGATCGGACAACACTTCCCGTGCGCGTGGAGGTAATTCCTGAAAAGGAACTTCCTCATTTTTCATTAGGTGCTGGTAAAATCCCGCCGGCCTTCTCACCGTTTGGGCAGCATTGTTGATCAAAATATCCAATCGGTCGTACTGTTGTTCTATAAAGTTGCAAAAGATTTCCACACTTGGGATATGACGTAGATCTAAACCATGTATTTTTAATCTGTGCCCCCATTCATGAAAATCCTCTTCCTTGGAAAAACGTAGCGCTGAATCTACAGGAAACCTTGTAGTAGCCACTACTGTTGCACCTGCCCTCAACAATATTAATGTAATATGATAACCTATTTTTAATCTGGAACCGGTAACTATGGCTACCTGCCCACTTAGGTCCGCTGTTTGAAAGCGTTTTGCATAATTAAAATCGCCACATTCGGGGCACATGGCATCATAGAAATGATGCAGCTTTGAATATACGGTTTTACAGACATAGCAGTTTCTCGGGGATTCCAATTCCAACTCTTCCAAAGACTTCTGAATGGGAGCAGCCAACAATTTTGGGGCTACAAAAATCGCAGCCTCCCTAGCACTTCTAATTCCAGTTTCCTTACGCGCATGCTTATCGCGCTCAATCATCTTACGTTTTGCTGCCTTGGCGGCGTCTTTCTTGCGTTGTTTAAATTCATTCTTGGCCGGCCTGGATAATTGCCCAGCTGCCTTTAGTAACGCCACTCTTTTATCCTCTGGAAGTTCAAATACAGTATGTCCGTTTTCAACCAGCTTCTCAAGAAGATATATACACTGATCGATCTCTTCCGAACTGATCTTTCCCAAGACATTCCCCTGCCCATCTACCAGATTATTACTACCCATTTCCCTGAAATTTTCTGAAAATTAAAACCGTGCAAATGTAAGGTTTAAATTAGATTGCACAAATAGAAGCAATTAGGGAAAAACAAGTTTAAAACAAGACTTTTGATACTCGATTAATCTTATCCAAACACAAGCTGACGATGATAGTTTATTAGACTCCCTTATAAAAAATGTATCCAAAAAACTGGCATAGACCTGCAATGTTTAGAGAAGTACAACTTTAGTCAAACGGACCCACCATAATATGTGCCCTATGGGTACCGGGATCCATTAACCAAGGCATTCCCGGTGCATGTGGTTTGTCCGGTAAGCCCGTAGATTCGGTGGTTGCAAAAGGGGTGTAAATTACGTATCTGAATTTTCCGTTTTGCAATTCCCCGGAAGCAGTATCGTAATCTTCGGATTTTCCATAATATATATACATCATACTAGGTTCCTTTGGCATTTTCAGTTTCCCGGAAGCCACTTCATTGGCACGAATTTTCTCTCTCTCCTCTCCCGCCAGACCTTTTGCTGAGAGTTCCCTGCCACGGGCCATAAACGGCTCCAATTTATCGGAATAGCAGGCTACATTAATCCCGTCCTTATTGGGATTATCTCCAATACAGACCAAATTATTGGTTCCCTTGCGCAATAGCACCAATTTTCCAGAGCTCTCATAACCATATACCATAGCACCATCCTTCTTTTCCTCAGGAGCTGGCAGAACCGCAGTTTTAATTTGAATATCGCTGGGAGGAACTTCTTTGTTAGTTTCTTGCGCCATAAAAGGAAGCACCGTTAATAGCAGCATACCTAGAATTAGTTGTTTCATGAGTGATTTTTTTATTTTCTGATTAATATTGTTAATGGACCCCTACCAGCATTACGGAATACCAAATTGAATTTCCTGCAATTCCCTAAAGATAAAAAATTTGTATCCAACCCATTTGGGAATCTATTGAATAATTTACTTCACAAATCCAACTTAATTCTTAATGGGATAATCTAAATTTACCTGCTAAACTAAAATCCCATCCAACTATGACGGTTTACGAATTTTTAGACACCCTGAGAAGGACTCCCGAGGAGATAACCTTTGGGGACACCATTGGTATTATTGACACCTTTTATAATTTTTCCCCTACAAGATTTTCCAATGGGGAAATTATTAATGAGGCAGGCCAAAATTCAGGTTCCTGTAAAGTATTCTCTTTTGCACAACATCACAAATTGAGCAAAGAGCAAACCTTGGCCTGCTTTGGTTCCTACTACAGAAAAGACGTTCTGGAACACCCAAAGGGTACGGACCACCAAAACATTCGTAATTTTATGATCAGTGGTTGGGAAGGTATATCTTTCGACCACGAGGCCCTCAGCATAAAATAACACCAATGAAAATCTTGTCCGGACCTTTGATCCTATCAAGGATTGGGACAGATATGCATGACTGATTATTTTATCATGGATGCCGAACCTTTATCCAAAAACAGGACGGATTCGGGGTGGGTCCTTAGTATGGAAGCCGGACAGTTGGTACTGATAACCCCATAAAGGCTATTATAAACGGCCTGTGCCTTTCTTACGTCGGGTACTACACAACTAATGGCCTTACAACTCATAATGGCGGTAATGGTAAGCGTAAGGGCCTCTTTGGGCACATCGTCAAAAGTTGGAAACCAGCCCTCTCCAAGTTGTTGGTTTCTACAAGCCTCGTCCAACTCTACCACCTTTACCAATTTGGGGTCTTTAAAGTTGGCCACTGCGGGATCATTAAAGGCTATATGTCCATTTTCACCTATTCCAATGCAGGCAATGTCTATTGGATGTGCCTGCAACGCCTCTTCATAGTTTTTGATTTCCAATTCCAAATTTGGTGCATCGCCATTTAAGAAAAATATCTTTTTAGGTGCTACCCTATTCAAAATACGTTCTTTAAGATACTTTCTAAAACTAGCGGGATGGGCTTCGGATATGCCTTTGTATTCATCCAAGTGAAATACCGTTATCTTTCCCCAATCAATTTCCTTGGTCTGCAGCGCCTCTAAAAACGAAAACTGGGATGCTCCCGTAGCCAATATAATATTGGCTGCACCCTTTTTGTTTATGGCCGCCCGTAATTTTCCAGCCACATAATCGGCCGCAGCTGCTCCCATGGCCTTTGTTTCCCCATAGGTTTTTACTGCTAAATTTTCGATTTGAAATGATCTTTCCATTGTTACTTTTTTAAATAAATTCTGCAATTGCAAACCAGGTGGTAAGCAGTGAAAATAGGATTACGGCCACTAGGCCTAAATTAAGCTTGGTACCAGCCTTGTTATTGCCCATCAATTTATGTCTGTTTATCAAAATAAACATAGGTACCGCTACGGCTGGCAGGATACAAGCCTGAAAAGCCTGGGAAAACACCATAAGCGCCGGTGGCCTTTCCTCTAAAAAAACGGTCCCAAAAGCAAACACCAAAGCGCCGAATATCAGCATTCTGGACGAGGTGGAATGAATGTTTCTTGGAGTCCCCCTATAATCGGCAACTAGCCATGGGGCTATTAGCACAATCGGAAATATAGTGGAAAGTCCGGCTCCTGTAATCCCTATTATAAGAACAAAAGCTGCCAATTTGCCCCCCAAAGGCTCAAAAAGGGATATCATCTCTACCGTATTGTCTAGTTTCATGCCCGAAATGTGCAAGGTTCCCGCGGCAACGGCCATGATGACACCGCTCAATAAAAGCATCATAAAAGCCGAGACAAAAGCATCGGTTTTTTCCTTTTTTAGATCATTTATACCCCATCCCTTTTCCGCCACCACCGTACTTCTCATTACAAAAACAGCCGCCGAACAAGTGGTTCCCGTAATGGCCGCAATAAGCCCCAAGGCACCTGGTGTGTCTGGAATACTCGGAACCATGCCGGACATAATATCGGCCATATCGGGACGAACCATTATAAAAACGACTACAAAGGACAGTCCCATCAAAATAACCAAAACCGTCAATACTTTTTCAAAGGCCTTATACCGGCCAAACCATAAAAAGAATGACAGGATTATCACAAAAAACAGGATGATCCACCCTCTTTGAATTACCACTCCGTTATACGCCAAGCGCACCCCTTCCTGCACCAAATCGGCCACAATTCCCATTACCCCCATAAGAGCCAATAATTCGCCAATTATGAGCACTAGTATAATATAAAGCGAAAGTATCCAGCCCCATTTAAACTCCTGTTTAAAATTAAACAGGGCAGTCCTTCCCGTAACCAAGGTAACCTTGCCATAGGCAACCATTAAAATATAGGTAAAAACGCAGGACAGTACCAATGCCCAAAAAAGGCTCATACCGTATTCGGCACCCGTCTTGGCCATTGTGGTAACACTACCCGTTCCAATATTATACCCAATAAGAAAAAGCCCCGGGCCTACCGCGCTTAGTCCCAATAGAATTTTCTTAATCAATGATTTATTGCCCATATACTGCTTTTAAATAATCAATTTTTAAACAAGTCCCTCTAAATCGAACATTATGGAAGACAACAAGGAACTACTCCTTGGAATAAACCAATTCTCCGGACACAAATGTTTTATATATAACCACCTTCTTATCTTCAAGCTGAAAAAGTATAAGGTCTGCCCTTTTTCCTTGTCCTATTTCGCCTAGGTCATTTAATGAGAACAATTCTGCGGGATTTGTACTTGCCATTTGAATGGCATCTTTAAGAGTACATTGTGTATAATCCATAATTACACCTACACAGGCACTAATTGGTGATGCCGCCCCGGCCAGTACATTTTCCTTGGGCAATTTCACCACATTGGGGGTCAGCAATAGGGTACGTTCACCTCGGGTATATTCTCCTGGTGGCAAGCCTGCCAGATCCAAGGCATCAGATACCAAAATAGTTTTATTGGGGCCTTTTACCTTATAAAAACTCCGTACTTCCTCCTTGGTCAAATGAAATCCGTCCGCTATAATACTGGGCGTAATCCTATCATCGGCCAACTGCGGCCAAAGCGGATTATGATGTCTGTTGATCTCGTTGGCACAACCGTTGCCCAAATGGGTGGCCATTTTAGCCCCTGCATCTATGGCACGTTCTATATCTTTGGCACTTCCATTGTGATGGCCAAGTGCCACTATAATACCATTGGCTACACAATTGCGGATAAAGGGAATGGCACCTTCCAATTCAGGGGCCAAGGTTATTAACTTTATACCGTTGTTGGCCGCCCTTTGTAACTCCTGAAATTCTTCCCAGTCCGGATTTTTTATGTACTTCTCCAAATGCGCTCCCCTAAATCCCGGCAGTGGCGATATGTAAGGACCTTCCAAATGAAAACCGGGAATGGAAGCTCCTATTTCCGGATCTTTTTGTGCCTGTGCCAGAATGGCAAAATTCTTTTTCATCCTCTTGAAATCGCTCGTAATGATAGTCGGGAAATAGGTGGTGACCCCAACCTTCCACAAAGCCTTGGTAGCCTTCCGTATTCCTTCAACGGTAAGATCGGGACCAGAAAAATCGACCCCCATAAAGCCATTGATCTGGACATCGATCAAGCCAGGGGACACATACATTTTTGAAACATTGGCCTCTTTGTCAAGGCGGTTTATTCCCGAAATCTTTCCTGTATTGGTAGAAAGGGAAACCCATCCTTCATCGGAATACAAAACACCCTCTATTGCCTGGGCATCCTTGGATTGTGATATTGCCATATTACTAAAAAAGAACAGCACTATAATGGGTGTATATTTAAATTTCATAACTATTTATTGATTTTACACTTAACTGACCAGAATCAATTTTATCTAAAAACTAATCAACCTATTTAATTCTACGAATCTTGATATTCCTAAACCAGGCATCGTCCTTATGGTTTTGTAGCACAATATGGCCATTTCTCTTATCCAAAAACCCTGGGATATCGACATATTTGCTCTTTTTAAACAAGGAATCCAAATGCTGGGACCCAAATTCATAAGAAACTACCTTTTTTCCGTTTAGCCAGTGCTCCACGTGTTTGTCATTGATCAATATGCGACTAGAGTTAAACTCCCCAATTGGTCTTACCATTGCGTTTTCAGCTGCAATCAAATCATAAAGGCTCCCAGTGTATTGGGAAGGCTTTAATTTGCCTGCATAAAGGGTATCCGAATCATCCAGCAATTGGTATTCAAACCCAAGGGCAGCATATTGGGAACCGAACTTTTGCGACATTTCCTCGGACACATTGTACTTTAAGCCTGTGTTCCCCGCTTTTAATATTTTCCATTCAAAATACAATTCATAATTCTCAAAAGTATCCACGGTCATTAAATCGCCACCCTCCATGGGTTGGCCATCGGGCATGGAAGGAACCTCTCCACTATTCAG
The DNA here is from genome assembly GCF_030291335.1 of Arenibacter flavimaris. NCBI lineage: Bacteria > Pseudomonadati > Bacteroidota > Flavobacteriia > Flavobacteriales > Flavobacteriaceae > Arenibacter > Arenibacter flavimaris. Next base: position 214,283 of record NZ_JASWIM010000002.1, on the reverse strand, counting down.
TTTTCGTATGGTACCATCCTCAACTTTCCACAGTTCGCTTTGAACATCCTCTCTACCCAAACCTCGCCAACCATTCAGGGATACTCCGTTAAAAAGCAGCTCCCAGCCCTGCTCCTTCTCCAAATCTGTTAGACTATTATTAAGTACAATGGGCGTCCCTGACTCCTTTGCTATCTTTGTCTCTTTGTTCTTGGACCCAAGAAACACCAAGGCGCATATTATAGCCACTGTCCAAAACAATGGATACGACTGCTTATTATACATCATCATCCTAGTTCTACGGATTCCCACTTACCAGAAATTATGGATTTTTGAAGCGCTTCCAGAACGGCAATACCATGTATGATACTCTCATGGCTGCGGGGTTCCTTACCGGTACTGAACATGGTTACCATGTCTACATAATTTTTATCGGGACCAACGGTTTTCACTCGCGACTTTAATTCCACCACTCCTTCCTCGGTTTCAACAAAGGTCTGCCACCCGTACTTTTTGGTAGTAATTACCAAAGTAGCCATCCTTCCGTTTTCAAATATCAAGCTGGCAGTACTGTTTAGGTTTTCCTTTTCATTTTTGTTGAACTTCGCGGAAACAATTTTCTCGTCAAAAAGATAGATAAGAGGTTCTACCAAATGTACCCCGTAAAAGAAAAAGCCTCCATAAATAGAATTAATATCTGCCTTCCCATAACAGGTAATTTGATTTATTTCCTTCATTTCTTCCAATTGCTTCCTCATATCATCCGTACCGTGGCTATGCGCTATGGAACTATAGGATGTTACCGGAGTACCGACAGATCTCGCCATTTCCAGAAACAATTTAGCGGCCTGACTGCTATAACAAAAAGGCTTGTCCACAAAGGTGGGGATTCCCGCCTTTACAAAGGGTAGGGCCGCATCCAGATGAAGGTCGCCATGTCTATGGTCTACGATCAACGCGTCTATCTTGCCCATCATTTCCAAAGGATCCTTTACTATAATAGGAATACCCCCCTCATCTTTAGCCAGTTGGGCATACTCGTCTTTTTCCCCCCAAACGAATTTAACTTCCCATCCAGGAAACTCCTTATCTTTATTGAACATTTTCCCAAAACCTCTAGTATGCGAGTTTTCAGCACCAATAATTCCAATAATTTTTGTTTTCTTTTTCAGGTTTTCTCCTGATTTCAATTGTGAAAACATAGTTGTGGGTACGGACAGGGCCAATGTTGAAAAGGCTGCCCCTTTGCCCAACTTTTCCAAAAACGATCTTCTATTTGCCATATTTATATTTTATAATTTCATTTCCCATCCTTTTTCATAAGAACGGCTCCATAATTTTTGAGCATCATTATCCTCCAGAATATGTCCATTCCTGGAATCTATATTCAACGACCTACCGGTACGCTGTGCTATATTTCCCAGCTGCACCAACAAGGTACTTTTATGTCCCGAGTCTATATCAGCATTCAGGCTGGACCCGCTCAAAATGGCGTCGAACATGTTTTGTATGTGCAAGGCATCCAAAAGTTCGGCAGGATTGGAATTGTTTCTAGGATCTATTTCTTGGGTATTTTTCACTTCTTTTACCAGTTTTCCCTCCAAATCGAAAATGGAATAGCTATTGCCTCCAGGGATAAGCATACTACCGTTTTCCCCATAGAACATTACTCCTACAGCACTACCTTCTATAGGGTTTCCGTTACAGCTTCTACCTTCCCACGACATGGACATTCCGTCTGCAAAATCCAAATTAATCACTTGGGTGTCCGGCGTCTCCCAATCGTCCTGGTACCTATACCTACCACCGTTGGAACTCACCTTTATCGGATAGTCCACCTGCATACCCCAACGCAGTAAATCTATCATATGGGTACCGTTATTAAGGGCTTCCCCCGTACCCCAATGCCATAGCCAGTGCCAATTGTAATGCACAATATTGTCCTTATAATTTTTTCTAGGGGCCGGACCTTGCCAAAGATCCCAGTCCAACCACTTGGGAACCTCAACCTCCTTCCCTATTCCAATGGATTGCCGGTTATTGGTATACCAACCCTTACCAAAATATACCCGTCCTATGGCACCGGACTTCAAGGCATTTATACCTTCGACCACATTGGGCCAAGAGCGGCGCTGGTTCCCCATTTGAATCACCTTTCCATATTTCTTTGCGGCCTGCACCAAAATTTCTCCCTCATTGGGGTTGTGGCTACATGGTTTTTCTACATACACATGTTTTCCTGCCTCCATGGCCAGGAGCGATGCCGGAGCGTGCCAATGATCGGGTGCGGCAATTACCATGGCGTCTACATCCTTACTTTCCAAGGACTTGCGGAAATCGGCATAAGTTTTCGGATCCCTTCCCTGCCTTTTTTTAACGGCGGACACACAATTCATTATAGCCCTACTATCCACATCACAGACATGGATTACCTCACTGTTCTTTTGGCTTGCAAAATTTTGCGCCAATGCCTTTCCCCTACTATTGACCCCCATCATAGAGACATTAATTCGGTCGTTGGCACCTAGAATTCGCGCATAGCTTTTAGCGCTAAATTGAGGTAGCATTCCTGCGGCCGCAATTAGGGCCGAACTGGCAGCCGTTTTTTTTATAAAACTTCTTCTCGAGTTTGAATTTGTTTCCATGCTATCCAAATATGATAATTTATTGTATTGTTTATCTCCTATTTACTTAAAACGGCTAGTACAGATTGGAAAATTCCAGCCCAAGTTTATTTATTTCCTCGTTGGAAACTTCCCCCGAACACACTAAGGTGCGAAACGCAAAACGAACAGAATCGCCCTTCTTTAAGCTCAGGTTCATTGATTCCTTGCCGTCCGAAAATACATGCTGCCCCAATGGGTTTACGGCAAAAAGGCCATAGCCTCGGGCATGCCAATAGGCCGGATAACCCGGATTCTTTTTATGGTCCAGAATCACCACGGCAACTTTTTCGTCTTTATATTTTCCAAAAAGTTTCATCCATTTGGCGCGGGTACCCCAAACATCCCCACCGGTAATTCCTTCACTGCTTAGATAATCTCCCGAAACCACATCATTATTAATTACTTTGATAGTTTCAGGATTTCCATGTGCATCCGTTAGCGTTAGTGGATCGTCCGATGGCAGTTCCAGTTCACGACTCACCCTAATGGCAAACATACCTTCCTTGGTATCCTTGAATAAAATATCCTCTTGGGCCGTCCATGTACTTATCCAATCAATGATCCTGACCTTGCCCCTATCCATAAAGTGAAGATCTATGTCTTCCGTAATTTGGGTCCGACCGCCAGCTTCCCACTTGGTTTTGACGCGAATGGTCCCTTTGCTATCATCGGCCTTGGTCCCAACCACCTCTTGATGCCTAATTACGCCACTAAATTCCTTCCTATCTTTCGGGGTAGCCTCTGAATGCCCCCAATAATCAATACCGTTTACATCTCCGTAATTCATCCACATTCCAATGTGGTGCGGATGATCTGCACGCTCTCCGGCTACGCTCTTCAAGGGATATTTTCGCGTAATTTCCGTACCTTCCGATGTCACTATGGGCCACAAACACGGCTTCATAATATTATCAGGGTAGATGTAGGAAGTAAATAATTCATCCCCAAAGTAGACATCCACTTTTTGTTCGGACACTTTATTTTCCACCCTAATAGCTGGTTTTTCCACTTCTTGCGCAGAATCTGCCTTGTTCTTATTGGACTTACTATTTCCACAAGAACCGAGCAACAACAGCAAAAGCGTGCAAACGGGCAACCCCAATTTAATTTCTTTTTTCATTCCTTAGGCTTATTGAAAATTAATATAATAATCTACGTTTTCCTTAATAATTATATCCAGAGGCACATACTGTACAGCGGCGGGCGATTTTTTATACACAAAAAAATCGAACAAAGTCTTGACCGCCGTTACCCCTTGAAAAACAGGTCTTTGAGAAATAATATAATCGATATTTCCATTCTTTAATTCAGCCACATTTCCAGGGACAGTATCAAACCCCACCACCTTTATGTCCAATTCGTGCAGGGCGTGGTACCTAGAAATTAGATGTGCCCTGGAATTACTTACAAACACTCCTTTGGTTCCTGGATTTTTAATATAGTATTTGGTAAGCTCCCTATTCACTTCTGCTTCCAGGGTTGTGGGTATGGTAATCGAATTTATTTTCCTGCTGTTTAATACCGTGTTGCTTTTAAAGAACTCCCTAAACCCTTTTTCCACAGTTCCTGTGTGGGCACTATTCTCCAGCCCCTTTACCAAGTTTACAACAAGAATTTCCTCGGTGGGACCTAAAATTGAATTCAATAATTTTCCCGCTATATATCCACTACCCTTTAAGTCGGGGCCAATATAACTTAGGTTTTTCTTATTGGGGATGTTGGCATCAATAAAGACATAAGGAATATTCCTTTCCTGGAGCTTATTCACAAACCACAAACTTTCCTTTTCAAAAAGTGGGGCCAAAATTACACCACTTGGATTTTTCCCAAGGATGGTCTCGGCATTTTTGACAAAACTGGATTCGTCGAACAAACTGTACTCATAGGAGCCCAGCTCCAATCCAAAATCCCTATAGACCTCCACACCCTGATCTACCCCTATTTTCGGCAAAGTCCAATAACTTTGGGAAGAAGTTGCTTCCGGAAACAGACTAAAAATTGTGAACTGCCTACCCAAAGCCAATGTTCTTGCGAGGAGATTGGGATTAAAATTCAATTTCTCAATGGCCTCTTCCACTTTTTTTCTTTTGGCCAAAGAGACCTTCCCCCTATTGTGCAATACCCTGTCAATGGTTCCAATGGAAACATTGGCATAGTCCGCCAGATCCTGTATAGTGGTCTTTTTATTTTTTACCATTGTAAGTTGGCCCTTTCAAATACATGATATTTAATTATTTAAAAAAGTGTGTAGGCACACAAATATAAAAATTATAATGATATTCGCACTAAATTATACAAAAATAACAGCAAATTACATAATAAATACACAAAAGTGTGTAAGCACACACCATAGGGGTTAGTCCTATTTGTTTTTAAATAACAAGGGCAAAATGTTGGGAAGTGACTACCTTATAGCGCCTTCCTAATGGCGATAAACAAAAAAATAAATATAGAGTAAACAATAAAAAAAGGTACAATGTAATCTGCCCACCCCAAAACAAGCAATACACTTATTATTAAGAGTTGAAACCCAAGCCCAAAGGTGGAAACGGCCGTCATTAGCCAATTGGGCAAACGCCTATCGTTCGCCGCCTCCGAATCGAGATTATAGATAGCAAGATCAAAGCTTCCATAAAGTATTTTATACCACCAAAACAGAACGTCCACATTCCGTTGGCGTTCCCCAAGCATTGCTACCGGGGTCCCGGATTCAAAAATCCTACTAGTAACATCCCCCTGAAACCTATTCCGTAAAATTACATAGTAATAGTTATAAAGTGTTCCTTGAAGCTGAAGCCCTAAAAATGCCAGCAACGTTAAACCAAAATCGGCCGTGGTTATCCTCCAGAGCACCAGGAATATCAGCATATTCAATACAATATCCGATACCGAATCAAAATATCGCCCGGTATAGGACGGTGTATCCTTTATCCGTGCCAACTCACCATCGGCAGCATCCAAAATAGATTTCAAAATAAGAAACAAGGCGGCATACCAATTATATCCATAATACATAAACGCAACAGCTATGACTCCTGAAATGAGGAACCCAAAAGTAACGTGAATTGGCGTAATTGGGGTTGTTTTAAGTGCGCTGGCAATACGCCTAGCTATCGGCCTCCCATAATCCGATAGGTCTAAAAACTTGTGGTCTTCCGGCAATTTAGACATTGTTCGCTTTTTTAATGGAGCATTTTTAATGACTTAGTTACCTAAATTTTAAAACAGCACACTATTTTGTTGTTATTTAAAGATACGATTAATTAAACAGGGTCTTCCGACCACTATCCAAAATCCAAGGAGTGAACCTATTGCCTGCCCTGGAAAGGGAGTGACTCCCAATAAAATTAAAATATCCGGACCGCCATCAAAACCAGTTTACCCTTCCAGAATCCCCAATTGTAATATAATATCCTTTTCGGAAATGGGGTATGGAACCCCTTCAACAAGGCACTTATACACATCCTCAAACAAATTAAGATAGGATGCCTTAGCCGATTGAATTTTTTCGATTTGTTTTTCCCCTTCCCCACCAATTGTAGTGAGCACACCATATTTATCGGCCTCTTCCAGTCCAAATAAAGGATCGCTAGGACTCATCCCCGTCAACAACTGCTGCTCTTGAATATCGGTTCGGGACTTAACAAAGGTACCTTTGGTTCCATTAAGGACAAAGGCAGCCTGTGGCTGTACCACCAACATGCTCATTGTTATAAACACCTGCACTCCCTTGGGATACAACAAATGTATATGCGCATAGTCGTCCACCTGGGTTTTAGGCCTAAACTGCCCTTTGTGCTTACTCCATTCCAAGGGGTATCCAAAAAGTGCTATGGCGGCGTCCAACAAGTGAGGGCCAAGATCGTACATGAGACCACTACCGGGTACCGGGGTTTCTTTGGCGACCTTAGGGCCAATATGATGCCGGTACCGATCGTACCGCATATGTGCTTCTACCAACGATCCAAGTTTACCGGACTCCAACACCTTTTTAACGGATAGAAAATCACTATCATATCTCCTGTTCTGATAAGGCAGAATACGACGACCCACTTTTTTTGCTGCCGCAAAAAGTTCCTTAGCCTCTGAACTGCCAACACAAAATGGCTTTTCCACCAATACGTGCTTTTTTGCCTTGAGCGCTTTTAGGGCAAATTCAAAATGTGTATAATTGGGCGTATTTACCACCACCAGATCAATATCGTCATCTGCTATAAGCTGGTCAACGGTATCGTAACTAGTAATATTGGGATAACTTATGTGGGCCGATTTTTTACTTCTTTCAACAACTGCCGTCAACTCAAATCCCGGATGCCCGTACAAAAATGGGGCATGAAATAATGTGCCCGACATTCCGAATGAAAGAATACCTGTTTTTATTGTTTTTTTCGCCATAGTCAAGCTGCTTTCATTAAAACTTGTATATTTTTCCCCAACCGAAAGCGTCTTAACTACAGGGATCGCATACAGCTAGCCCAAACTGGCCAGGCTTTTCTCCAAAGTTTCTATCTTGGCAAGAGCGTCCGCCTCCTTTTGCCGCTCCAAGGCAATTACCTGTTCAGGAGCGTTGTTCACAAAACGCTCGTTGGAAAGTTTCTTTCTTACCGAAACCAAAAAGCCCTGGGTATATTCCAATTCTTCCTCCAATTTTTTAATTTCCGCCCCAATATCAATGGCACCCACCATTGGAACAAAATATTCGTTGGATTTCACCCTAAACGTCAATGCTCCATCCACTGCGCTGTCTACATAATCAATAGTCGACAAATTGGTCAACTTGGCAATAACCACATCCCAATTTGGAGAAATATCCCCATCGTTCAATACCGACAGTTGAAGTGCTTCTTTCATAGGAATGTTCTTTTCCTTGCGAATCGTTCGGACTCCTGCAATTACTTCCGAGGCAAAATTGAAGCCCTCGATCAGATCCTCATCAACCGCTTGTACCCTTGGCCATTTGGCTATCACCAAAGCCTCTTCAGGGGTTCGATCTGCAATATGTTGCCAAACTTCCTCCGTTAGGAAAGGCATAAATGGGTGCAATAATTTTAAGTTTTCCTCGAAAATATGGATTACCGCGTCAAATGTAACCCTATCTATAGGCTGTTGGTAGGCAGGTTTTATAATCTCCAATAACCAAGAGCTATAATCGTCCCAAACCAATTTATAAATAGCCATTAATGCATCCGAGATACGGTACTTACTAAAATGATCTTCTATTTCCGCAAGGGTTTTGTTGAATTTTGCGGTATACCATTCAATTCCCAACTTGGAAGCCTCTGGCTGTGGCAGGTCGGCCACCTCCCATCCTTTTACCAATCGGAATCCGTTCCAAATCTTATTGGCAAAGTTTTTTCCTTGTTGACATAAAGCCTCATCGAACATTAAATCATTCCCTGCTGCGGAACTCAACAACAAACCAACACGTACCCCGTCTGCGCCGTAGTCTTCTATTAATTGCAGGGCATCAGGTGAATTTCCAAGGGATTTGGACATTTTACGTCTTTGTTTATCCCGAACCAAACCGGTAAGATATACGTTTTCGAACGGTTTTTCCTGGCGGTATTCATAGCCTGAAATTATCATCCTGGCCACCCAAAAGAACAGAATATCCGGTCCGGTCACCAAATCATTGGTTGGGTAGTAATATTCTATTTCCTTATTATTGGGTTCCAAGATCCCGTTAAAAACACTTATTGGCCAGAGCCAAGAAGAGAACCAGGTGTCCAAGGCGTCTGCATCCTGTTTTAGGTCTTTCAATGATAACTTGGAATTTTTGGATTTTTTCTTGGCCAGTTCCAAGGCTGCTTCCTTGGTCTCCGCTACCACAAAATCGTCCTGACCATCCCCAAAGTAATAGGCCGGAATTTGTTGCCCCCACCATAATTGTCGGGAAATATTCCAATCTCGGATGTTTTCCATCCAATGTCGATAGGTATTTTCAAATTTCTTCGGAAACAACTTAATATCTTCATCCTCCAAAACCGCCTTTATGGCCGGTTTGGCCAATTGCTCCATACTTAAAAACCACTGATCGGACAATCTTGGCTCTATCACCGCCTTGGTTCTTTCCGAAGTACCAACTTTATTTATATGTTGCTCTGTCTTTACCAAAAATCCCTTTTCTTCCAATTCCTTGGAAATGGCCTTACGAACCTCAAAACGGTCCTTGCCCTCATAATGCAATCCAAAACTATTTAAACTTGCATCCTCGTTAAAAATATCAATGGTCTCCAGATGGTGTTTCTCCCCTAAGGCCTTGTCATTAATGTCGTGTGCCGGGGTCACTTTTAGGCAACCTGTCCCAAATTCAACATCTACATATTCATCCTCAATTATTGGGATTACCCTATTACATATAGGTACAATGGCATTTTTGCCCCTTAAATGGGCATAACGACCATCATTGGGGTTAATACATATTGCCGTATCCCCTAAAATGGTCTCAGGTCTGGTAGTGGCAATGGTTACGGTTTCATCAGAGCCTTCTATTTTATATGCTAAATAATATAATAGACCCTGTCTTTCTTCATAAATAACCTCTTCATCGGACAAGGTGGTCTTTGCCTCGGGATCCCAATTCACCATTCGGTAGCCCCTATAGATCAATCCTTTATTGAACAAATCCACAAAAACCCTGATAACAGATGCGGACATATTGTCATCCATGGTAAACTTGGTGCGTTCCCAATCACAGGAGCATCCCAATTTTTTTAATTGTTCCAAGATAACCCCACCATATTCATGGGTCCAATCCCAGGCATGCTTCAAAAATTCCTCTCGGGAAATATCCTTTTTATCTATTCCCTGTTCTTTCAATTTGGCAACCACCTTGGCCTCCGTGGCTATGGAAGCATGATCGGTTCCCGGCACCCAACAGGCATTTTTCCCCATTAAACGCGCCCTGCGTATCAAAACATCCTGTAGGGTATTATTCAACATATGGCCCATATGCAATACTCCGGTAACATTGGGTGGCGGTATAACTATGGTATAAGGCTCCCTGTCATCGGGGATGGAATGAAAATACTTATGCTCGGTCCAATAGTCGTACCATTGGCTCTCTACCTTGTGAGGTTCATATTTTGAAGGAATTTCCATTATTTGGAACAGTTTTTGTTTACCCAATACGGGCGATTACTAAATGAGTACAAAATTAAGGTTAAACTTGAAGTAATTCTAAGGTTTTTGTCCATTTAGAAATACGAAACAAAAATAAGTAACGTTATTACATAACAAAAGAATTTTGGAGGTTGATTAAAAACATTTACTTTTGAAATTCAACAAAAACTAAAAATAATGAAAAAAATAGTACTAGTTCTATTTGTTGGTCTCTTAGGTTTTGGCCTAACCGCTCAAGAAAATGCAGCGAAAATTAATTTCAAAACGGAAACCGTTGATTATGGCGAAATCGCTAAAGGTAGTGATGGTGTGCGGGTATTTGAATTTACCAATACCGGTAATGCACCGCTAGTGATCAGCAAAGTAAGCTCTAGCTGTGGTTGTACCATTCCCAAAAAACCGGAAGGTCCAATTTTACCAGGTAAGACTGGCCAGATTCAAGTAAAATACGATACTAACAGGGTTGGACCGATCGCAAAGGCGATTACGGTAATTTCCAATGCTGACACCCCAACGAAGGTGTTGAAAATTAAAGGAAAGGTATTGCCGGCAGAAGGCAAATAATTTCCATTCATAAATACATAAAGCTTGTTAAGTCCTTTGTAGGGATTTAACAAGCTTTTTTTTTAAGGGCCTTACAAAAAACAGTTGAACAAAACCCTCCCATTTGGCAGGATTTCCAGACACCTCTTATTTGAACATATCCTTAAGAACATAAGTGATTAACATGTCCTTTTGATAACGTTCTATAAGCAACCTAACCTTCTTCCCGTCCTTTTCATTGAGCATGTGCAGGATTTGTTGAAGTTTATAGCGGTGCACCTTTTTACCATTTACAGACAGTATTACATCCCCCTCCTGCAAACCGGCTTTATGCCCAGGGCTTCCAGCACGAATACCGGAAACTATAATTTCCGGGACCATGCTTAATCTGGTGAGGTTCTCGAAGAGTATCTGCACATTCCCAAACGATTTCCCACTCCCCTTCAACACCATTCCTTTGTTCTCGGCTATACTCTCGGAAATATAACGCATCCCGTTGTGCTGGATATCTATCCCACTCATATTAAAGTCGAATGGATGGTTAAAAAGAGCATTTTTACGCAGACTCAGGGTACGGTTACCGTAGTTGAATACCAATGTAAATCTTTTCAAGACCTCTCCGCCCAAGCTACCGTTCCTATTGCCCATAGAGGTGATGGAATTAAAATACTGCAGATCAGGAAATGCAGTTTTGGCCTCCCTCAATTGAAAGCCGCCCAAATTGATGCCATCTATCTTTGTCCTTTTCCCATAAATGCTTCCACTTAGCCCTTGCCCCAGAAAATCCTCATAGTTGTTCTTCGGAATCCCCAAACCTTTATCCAAATCCTCAAAAAGCCATACTGCATCGGAACTACCCGAATCCACCAATAATTCCACAGCTATACTCCGTTTATTCTTCATTAGCACATGACCTTGGACATAGGCTTTATTTTGAACAATGCGCAAAGGAATTGTTCGGATCTTGGAGCTTTTTTTGGGCTTGTATAAACCAGGGGCATGAAGTTTTAAATATTTGGAAGAATAATTCACCTCAACAACAAAATCCCGAAATAGGTCATAACCAATGATTCCATGGACCGGTAAACCCAACCTAGGGGAAAGATTCAATTCCGTGTCCATGACCACATAGAGCAATTGATCCTTATTGACAACATTCCCTATTTTAAAAACGTTGCCCCTAGAACTCAAAGCATCAATAGGCTCCCCATCCCCAAGGCCCTTGATGGCAATTTCGGACACATTGTTTATTTGGATGGAATCCTTATCCGACAAATTGAAAAGAATGGGCTTATTTACTCCGGAATCCAAAATAAATGAAAGTTCCGCACCATTGACCTCTATAGGGATAATAATGAGATTGTTGACCAATTCAAACTTTACCTTTTGAAACTTTTCCCCAAATGGCAATTCGAAATTTTGGGATAAGGTCAAAAAGGGAAAGCAGCAAATAAGGAAAAACATATGTCTTGGGAGAGCCATTTTATTTCCATTTAAAGTAACCTAACTCTCTAATTTACACACAAAACCCTAAACATCAGAATCATTTAACATATTAATATGGAATCAAAAAAGACTGTTTTATTGTTTTGTCCGTATTGATTTCTCATTTTTGCCTAAAATTAAAATCCATATGCCATCAATTTCAAGGAGAGGCGAAACAATGCCGGAATCTCCCATAAGAAAACTAGTTCCTTTTGCCGAAGCTGCCATAAAAAGGGGAGTCAAGATTATCCATTTAAATATTGGCCAGCCCGACATAAAAACACCTAAAGTTGCCTTGGATGCTGTTAAAAACAATACTTTGGAGGTCTTGGCCTATAGTAGAACGGAAGGTTCCGAATCCTACAGGAAAAAGATAGCCCAATATTACGCCAAGAACGACATTCATGTTGATGCGGGCAATATCATTGTCACCACAGGTGGTTCGGAAGCATTGTCCTTTGCCTTGGGAAGTATAGCCGATAATGACGACGAAATTATTATCCCCGAACCCTTTTATGCCAATTACAACGGCTTTGCCAACGCAAACGGAATAAAGGTAGTACCTGTTGTTTCCAATATTGGAAATAATTTTGCACTGCCTCCCATTGATGAATTTGAAAAACTGATAACAGCCAAGACAAGGGCCATCCTTATTTGCAATCCAGGTAATCCAACCGGCTATTTATATACCAAGGAAGAAATTAAAAAACTTGCCTCAATAGTAAAAAAACACAACCTGTTCCTGGTAGCCGATGAGGTATACCGCGAATTTATCTATGACGGCAGGGAACATTATTCCATTCTTCAGGAAAAAGGCTTGGAAGAACATGCCATCATCATAGACTCGGTTTCCAAAAGATATAGTATGTGCGGGGCGCGAATTGGATATTTGGTCTCTAAAAATAAGGAGGTGATCCAGACCGCCCTAAAATTTGCACAGGCTCGTCTTTCCCCTCCTACCTATGCACAGATTGCAAGTGAAGCTGCCTTGGAAACCCCACAGTCCTATTTTGACGATGTAAAAAAGGAATACGAGGGGCGCAGAAACATACTGATCACAGAATTGAACAAACTTGATGGGGTGGTAGTGGCCCAGCCACAGGGTGCGTTTTACTGTATTGCCCAATTGCCAATAGACAATGCCGACACTTTTGCCCAATGGTTATTGGAGGATTTTCAATGGAATGGGGAAACCGTTATGGTAGCGCCTGCAGCAGGGTTCTACGCAACCAATGGCCTGGGAACAAACCAGATCAGAATTGCCTATGTACTGGAAAAGGAAGATTTAATAAGGGCAGTTCACATACTAAAGGAGGCCTTAAATGTATATGCCCGTTAATGGAAATACAACAAGACATATCCCTTAAAAAGTACAATACTTTTGGAATAAATGCCAAGGCCAGATACTTTTGCGAAATAAATTCGATCGCCGAACTAAAAAAGGCCCTTTCACTTAAGGGATATCCCAATTTATTTGTTCTTGGGGGTGGTAGCAATATGCTCATCACAAAAGATTTGGAAAATCTGGTACTGCACATCAATTTAAAGGGAATTGAGCTAATAACCGAAAATGAGGACGAGGCTATAATAAAGGTAAGTGCGGGTGAGAATTGGCACAATATGGTATTGTGGACCTTGGACCATGGTTATGGCGGCTTGGAGAATTTATCCCTCATTCCAGGAAATACAGGTACCGCTCCAATTCAGAACATAGGTGCCTATGGTGTTGAACTTAAAGACACTTTTGTAGATTGTGAAACCATGGAAATTGCCACCGGGGAACTTGTTACCTTTACCAAAGACCAATGCCAGTTTGGCTATCGCGATTCCTATTTCAAAAGGGAAGGTCTTGGGAAGTACATAATCACTTCGGTGAGTTTTAAATTGACCAAACGCAACCATAAGCTAAATGTAGACTATGGGGCCATTGTTTCCCAATTACAGAATTGCGGCATTACCAATCCCGGGATTAAGGACGTCTCCGAGGCGGTAATTGCCATTAGAAAAAGTAAATTGCCGGACCCAAGGGAATTGGGCAACAGTGGAAGTTTCTTCAAAAACCCGGTTATAGATAGGCAACGATTTGATAAATTTACCAAGACATATCCAGATGCCCCCTTTTATAAGGTGTCTGAAAATGAATTCAAGATTCCTGCTGGTTGGTTAATAGAGCAGTGTGGTTTTAAAGGGAAGCGGTTTGGGGATGCCGGAGTGCATACAAACCAGGCATTGGTATTGGTCAATTACGGTAATGCCTCGGGTGCGGATATAATAGCATTGGCAGAAACCATTATAGAAACGGTAGAGCAAAGGTTCGGAATTGTGATCAGCCCGGAAGTCAATATCATAAAATAACCCCTGACATATAATGCCAGGGGCTATACCAAACCAAACTAACCAAAAATTAAATGCACAGTTACCAGCTGTCCATTTATCCAATTAAAACGCTAAGTATAACAATCAATTTTATAATTTAGCGTTTGTGTATATACGAGAAGAAACAAGGTCTTGGATGATTGCCAAACAATTTTTTTTTGAGAACACACTAATTCTATGAGCATATTACTGGAAAATCATATTGTTGAGCTACTTCAAGAGCGAAATGACAAAGCTATTTCCCTTCTCTATGAACACTACGGGGATACTTTATACGGTGTAGCCTACAAGGTAGTACGCGATGAGGAATTGGCCCAGGATGTTGTACAGGAAAGCTTTATCAAAATTTGGAAGAAATCGGATTCTTACGACCCTGCAAAGGCTAAATTGTTTACTTGGCTTTTTAGGATTACGCGTAATACGGCCATCGACAAATTAAGAAGTGCCAACAACAAATCCGACAAGGAAATCCAAATGGACGTTTCGGACGTATATAAATTAGGAAATGAAGGTATAATTCCCGAATTGATAGACGTTCAGGATAATTTGGATAAAATAGATTCAAAATATCAAATTGTATTGGACGCCTTGTTTTTCCAAGGAATGACCCAACAGGAAGCAAGCGAAGAATTGGACATACCACTAGGCACCATTAAATCTAGATTAAAGATAGGGCTTAGGGAATTAAAGAAGATATATGGTTCAACAATGGTCTTTGCCTGTTTACTAAGTTTGTTTATGAATTAAAGCACAACCTTGATGAATACCGGGACCTAAAAACTAAGCTGAAGTTACAGCATAGCCGACCAAATTGTGCAGCAAATAATAAAGCCATGAAAGAAAAGATTAAAATATTTTTAGAAACAGACCTACTGGAGAAATATCTATTGGGCACCACTTCCCAGGAGGAGGCATTACAGGTTGAAAGGTATATAGCCATGTATCCGGAAGTAAGGAATACCTACATTGAGCTTCAGGAAAATCTTGAAATCTTTGCCAAGTTACATGCCATTAAAACTCCGGAAGGCCTTAAGGATAGAATTCAAACTAGAATCAAAAAGGAAAATTCAGGACGATCAAAATTCTTTAGGTATGCCATTGCAGCCAGTTTTGCCGCTCTGATCTTTGCAGGAGCATCCTATTTCTTTTGGAACCAAAACCAGAATTTACAGGAGGAAAATGTTATTGTCAACAATAAGATTCAGAACCTGGAAGAGAATATGCGTTTACAGTTGGAGGATGTAAGGAATCAATTTATTGTCCTTAACAATCCCAAAACGAGGCGACTTACGGTGAAAGGCAATAATAAGGCCAAGGAACTTAAGGCCGTGGCCTATGTTAACCCTGTAAAAAAGCTCTCCTATATCAATGTAAGCAAATTACCTCACCTACCGGAAAACCAATGCTACCAAATGTGGGCAGAGGTCAACGGACAAATGCTTAATCTGGGCGTAATACAGGAGGCCAGCAACAGTGAAAAGCTAATGGCCCTTCCCTATGGTGTAAATGCCGTTGGATATATCACCATTGAGCCAACAGGTGGGAATTCAAAGCCTACCATAGAGAATATCGTGGCCAATATCTCCTATTGAATTAAGGTCTTAAAGTAATCCTAATCCTTCTTGGGAAGGTTATAAATTTCATATCTTTGCATTAAATTATGCAGGGATATGAAATTATTATTTTTTACAATAGGGCTACTAGCACTTGCTTTTGCGGGTATTGCGATAAAAATATGGTCTAAAAAGGATGGTAAATTTGCGGGAACATGTGCCAGCCAGAGTCCCTTTTTAAACAAGGACGGAGAAGCTTGTGGCTACTGTGGAAAACTCCCTACAGAGCAGGACTGCAGAAAGGATTCCGTTACACCATAGAAACCCGCCTATTATCACCATTTACATATTCTTATCTTGGACAAATCCGAAGAACCACTTCCACAACTCATTGAAAAGGCCAAATTAGGCAGCCAAATAGCCTTCAGTGCACTATTAAACAGCTTCTGGAACGATGTCTACGGATTTCAATTGATCAGGACCAGAAACGAGAACGATGCCGAGGACATTACCATCCAGACATTTTCAAAGGCCTTTGACAAGATACATACCTTTAAAGAGGACTACGAATTTAAGACGTGGCTGATCGCCATTTCAAAAAATTTGCACATCGACCTAATTCGCAAGAGCAAAAGAAATATCCTACAGGGCAATCAGGAAAGTAGTAGCGAAGCTATTAAAAAGGTTTTGGATGATGCCCCTTCCCCCGAGGACAGTTTAATTACAGAACAAAATTTGGCCGCCTTATTGGAATACATAAAAAGGCTTAAACCGCATTACCAGGAAGTAATAAACCTAAGGTATTTTCAGGAACTGCCCTATGCCGAAATTGCCGTAAAGCTAGGCGAACCAGTGAATAATGTAAAAGTTAAATTACTAAGGGCAAAAAGGCTGCTGGCAGAAATTATCAATAATAATAATTAATACCGATAGTGCTGCACTTATTTTAACGGAACCAAAGTCCTGTTCTATTAAGGTACCAAAACCTTTGGCATTGGATAATAGAGTTGGGGAATTGTTAAACAAAAACCGGATCAAGTACAATTTATGGGTATTTGGATATTTACGCATATAGTTGAATTAATCTAAATAGGAAGAATTCTATATTTCCAATGCCTCTGAATTGAGGTAATGTACCTAGATCCCGCCGGAAAAGGCTGGATTAGTTCAACTGGCAATTTTAAGTGCGTCTTACCGACTTCTTAAAATTGAGTTTCACTAATAAGAGGAATCGATCATAGGGCCGAGGTATTGAACCTGGATCCCGCCGAAAAAGGCGGGATTAGTTCAACTGGCAATTTTAAGTGTGTCCTCCTGACTTCTTAAAATTGAGTTTCACTAATAATAAGAATCGATCATAGGGCCGAGGTATTGAACCTGGATCCCGCCGAAAAAGGCGGGATTAGTTCAACTGGCAATTTTAAGTGCGTCCTCCTGACTTCTTAAAATTGAGTTTCACTAATAATAGGAATCGATCATAGGGCCGAGGTATTGAACCTGGATCCCGCCGAAAAAGGCGGGATTAGTTCAACTTGCAATTTTAGGTGCGTCCTCCTGACTTCTTAAAATTGAGTTTCACTAATAAAAACACTGCATTTTGGCTTGGTTTTCCGCAAGGGATCCCGGAGCGTATTTTGCTGTCCATGAAAGGTAAAAAATGTCTTGAAACGGAGCTATTTTAGCGCGCCAAAAAAGGGGTGGATCCAACCTGTTTTTCCCTATTTTTATATATGGCTTATATACGGCCTATATACGGCTTATCTATGGCTTATCTACGAGGGAAGATATTACCCATGTTCCGTTGAATTTTTTTCCTGCTCGGCTATTCAAAAAATGATTCGAAAAAGCATCCATAAAATAAAAGGTATCAAACCTCAGGATAGAGGTATTGAACCTGGATCCCGCCGGAAAAGGCGGGATTAGTTCAACTGGCAATTTTAAGTGCGTCCTCCTGACTTCTTAAAATTGAGTTTCACTAATAAAACTTGAACAGTTTCTAGTATGGGATTTAAAAACCTTCACTCAAAATCAAATATACCTGCCCTACTTAACCCTATCCTTTGTCCCAAAGTTATGTCCTATGGCACCTTCCTTAGCGCTTACAATTAAGCCATTAAATTAACGCTGGCACCGGATAGACTTTTCTATTCCCATACTTTGGCTTCAATTGGTATTTTAACTATCGCCCATTTCGTATATTTGTACAAAATCACAGTATGAGTATCGAAACTATAGACAGTGTCATCCCTCCAAAAGGCAAACCCAAATGGTTACGGGTAAAACTTCCAACGGGTAAAAAATACACCCAGTTGAGGGGATTGGTGGACAAGTACAACCTTCACACCATTTGTACCTCGGGCAGTTGTCCAAATATGGGCGAATGTTGGGGAGAAGGTACTGCCACTTTTATGATTTTAGGAAATGTTTGCACACGTTCCTGTGGATTTTGTGGTGTAAAGACGGGGCGACCGGAAGATGTAGATTGGGCAGAGCCGGAAAAAGTAGCCAGATCCATTAAAATAATGGACATAAAACATGCTGTAATTACTTCGGTTGATCGTGATGACCTAAAGGATATGGGTTCTATAATATGGGCAGAAACAGTGAAGGCCATACGACGAATGAACCCCACAACCACATTGGAGACATTGATACCGGATTTTCAAGGCATCCATACGCATTTGGATCGAATCCTTGCTGTAGGACCTGAAGTTATATCGCACAATATGGAAACGGTAAAGCGACTAACACGGGAGGTCCGAATACAGGCAAAATATGAAAGAAGTCTTGGCGTACTTTCCTATTTAAAAGAGCACGGCGCCAACCGTACCAAGTCGGGAATAATGCTGGGACTTGGTGAAAGGGAAGAAGAGGTAATCCAAACCATGGAAGACCTAAGGGCGGCCAATGTAGATGTGGTTACTATTGGCCAATACCTACAGCCTTCCAAAAAACACTTGCCGGTAAAGGAGTTTATTTTACCGGACCAGTTCAAGAAATATGAAGAAATAGGCCTACAATTAGGTTTTAGGCATGTAGAAAGCGGGGCTTTGGTCCGTTCTTCCTACAAGGCACACAAACATATAAAGTAAGTACCGCTTACACCCCATATCTAGAATATCAATCCGTAATTATACGGATAAATTGGCTTGACCCTATTTATGAAACAAATTAATATTGGTATTAACGGCTTTGGTAGAATTGGCCGTACCCTATTTAGACTTCTAAGCGAACAACCCCACTTAAGGGTGGTGGCCATTAACGATTTGGCAGATGCACCTACTTTGGCCCATTTATTAAAATACGACAGCATCCACGGGGTATTTCAAAAAGAAGTATCCCACAGTGATAATTACATTATCGTAGAAAACAATAAGGTTGCCCTCTTAAACCACAAATCTCCCGAGGACATCCCTTGGTCCGAGCATCAAGTGGACATAGTTGTTGAGGCAACTGGAAAATTTAAGGAGAGGACCATTCTGGAACACCACTTAAAAAATGGGGCAAAAAAGGTTATTCTCAGTGTACCTCCAACCGAAGATGACATAAAGATGGTGGTATTTGGAATAAACCACGAAACCCTTGACCAAAGAGATGACATTATTTCCAATGCCTCCTGTACCACCAATAACGCAGCACCCATGATCAAGGTAATTCAAGATCTTTGCGGAATTGAGCAGGCATATATAACCACTATCCATTCCTACACCACAGATCAAAGTCTTCACGACCAACCGCATAAGGATTTAAGAAGGGCCAGGGCGGCCTCACAATCCATTGTTCCCACCACAACAGGGGCGGCCAAGGCCTTGACCAAAATATTCCCAGAACTATCCGATGTTATCGGAGGTTGCGGCATAAGGGTTCCCGTTCCCAATGGCTCTTTGACCGATATCACTTTTAATGTAAAAAGGCAGACCACTATAGAGGAAATAAATGATGCTTTCCTTAAAATATCGCAAAAAGAACTTAAAAACATTCTATATTACACAAAAGACCCCATAGTTTCTATTGATATAAACAATACTTACTTCTCTTGTACGTTTGATTCTCTGATGACATCTGTAATTGGCAAAATGGTTAAAATTATTGGATGGTATGATAATGAAACAGGGTACAGCAGTAGAATTGTAGATTTAATTAACTATATTATAAGTAAACGATACGTTTGAGACCAATATTCTTACATATAAAACTGAACAGAAAATTATGGCTCCTAACGGCTCTATTCTTTTTTTGCTATGCCCATTCCTATACTCAGGAAAACAAGGCTTCAGGGAAGGACATAGAATTTTATTTTGACAAAGCGAGGGAAATGGGCAATAAGAATCAAATAGAACCCGCCCTTGAGGACTTGAATATTGCAATGGAGATTGCCTTCAAGAACAATGACCAAAAGGCTCTCATAGACACTTATCACAAATTCGCCATATTGTATTTACAACTGCAAAAGGACGATAGCGCAGAGTATTATGCGGACCGATCGAAATCCCTTTTAAAGGATATTTCCTATCCCTATGGAGAAGCTACCCATAAATATATAGATGCCATTATTGCCTATAGGGACGGTAAAAATTTCCTGGCAATTTCCATGCTGAACGAGGCCAAACAGATCAATAACGACAGGAATTTACTGAACAATATCCTTTTTGTAGAGGGAATTATTTTCCTAAACCTGGAAAAATACGAAAGTGCCACAAAAAATTTCAATGCCCTCGCCGTAAATACGGATATTTACGAAAAGGACTACCTAGCGGCCAAAGCCCACATTAAATTGGCCGAG
The DNA here is from genome assembly GCF_030291335.1 of Arenibacter flavimaris. Classification (NCBI taxonomy): domain Bacteria; kingdom Pseudomonadati; phylum Bacteroidota; class Flavobacteriia; order Flavobacteriales; family Flavobacteriaceae; genus Arenibacter; species Arenibacter flavimaris. The sequence continues at coordinate 193,776 of NZ_JASWIM010000002.1, read as the reverse complement.
ATCTATAATAAAACAGAAGATTACGAGGAGAGCATTAAAAATGCACAGAGTGCCTTAAAATTGGCCAAGGCGAACAATTTTTACCTGGAAGTACTTCAGGCCAATGAGCTGCTAACAGTGACCAATGAAAAACTTGGCTTTTTTGAATCGGCCCTATCCTACAACAGGAATCTAGTAAACCTCAAGGACTCTATATTTACCCTTGGAAAAATTTTGGCGGAAACCAAAACGGCCGACAACATCCAGACTAAATTCATGAAGGATGAAATCGGTCGGCAGGAGGCTAAGATAGAAGAACTTAACCAATCCAAAAACAGAACGGAAATAACGGCTATTTTAACCGCTGCCTTTCTTATAGTAATCTCCATATTGGCAATTTCCCTGTACCGCAACAATCAGATCAAATTAAAGACCAACGATCTACTACATACAAAAAATAACGAATTACAGGCCGCAAGGGATGCTGCTGTAATGGCTATGGAAGCCAAGACCAACTTCCTTTCCACGGTTAGCCACGAATTGCGAACGCCGCTTTATGCTGTTACCGGGCTAACACATTTATTACTTGAGGAAAACCCAAGTGAAAATCAAAAAGAACACCTAAAATCGTTGAAGTTTTCTGGTGATTACCTATTGAATTTCATCAATGACATTCTTCAGATCAACAAAATAGACGCAGATAAACTGGAAGCCCTGCAGATCGATTTCAATCTTAAAAAGATCCTCTCCGAAGTCATAAATTCCCTTCATCAAAGTGCCAAGGCCAACAAAACAAAAATTGAACTGGAATTTGACGAGAATATTCCATCCCACCTATTGGGAGATCCACTTAAACTTTCCCAAATCTTTATAAACCTTATAGGCAATGGTATAAAATTTACCAAAGGGGGACAGGTTACCGTTATAGCCAGGCTCGCTAAAAAAGTAGAAGAGAACCTGACCATTTATTTTGAAGTAAAGGATAATGGTATTGGTATTGACAAAGAAAGACAGCTTACCATTTTTGACAGCTTTGAACAGGGGTCTATCCAAATTAACAGGGAATATGGAGGTACCGGTCTGGGGTTGACCATTGTTAAAAGCCTATTGGGACTATTTGGCAGTAAAATTGGGCTTAAGAGTGAAAAAGGCAAAGGAAGTTCCTTTTTCTTTGAATTGGATCTTAAAAGTAAGGATGACCTTATTGATGATATCCCCTTCGAAATTACCGAGGTGGAATACGATTTTGCCGGACTCCATATATTGATTGTGGAGGATAACAAAATCAACCAGGTGATTACAAAGAAAATGCTGAACAAGAAGGAAATTACCTGTGATATTGCCAACAATGGCCTGGAGGCTGTGGCCATGGTCCGTAAAACCGATTACGACTGTATCCTAATGGATATCCATATGCCTGGTATCAGCGGGGAAGAAGCCACTATAGAAATAAGAAAATTCAATAGATTGGTGCCCATTATAGCTCTAACAGCGATTTCCTTGGATGACAGTCTGGAGAGTTTTTATGCCGCAGGATGTAATGACGTTGTTACCAAACCTTTTAAACCGGAGGTATTCTACGCCAAAATTGGAGAGAACATCTTTGATGTGAAAAAAAAAATTGAGGCCTAGGGGGCACTAAGGTTTTCATTCATTAAATGTAATAGTACCTCTTCGCCCCTATTCATAAATTTGTGACTTATCCCAATATAACATAGGTTTTTTATTTTGCCTTCCAGCCTCACATAATCCTTTTCGGTGGTTAGTACCATTTCCTTTGTATTGAACAAAGCAATTTCCTTCTTTGTAAAAAAATGGTGGTCAGGGTATGCCAAATGCTCAAAATCAATCCCTTGAACGTTTAGGAAGCTTTCCAACTGCTTTGGATTGGCTATTCCTGTCACCAAGGTCAATTTTTTACCTTTAAGTTCGTCCAAGCCCATCTCCCCCAAACTACCTTTTAAAGTAGTTTCATACTCCAAGAAGCTAAAGACCACTTTCTGTCCTGGCCCGGGATTCAATTTTTTTCGGATTGCCCCTTGCTCCTCCATACTCAAATTAGATGGGCACTTGGTAACTACAATTATATTGGCCCGCTTTGCTTCCCGTTTGCTATCCCTCAAATTCCCACTAGGCAAATACCAATCATCCACATATAAATTGGAATAGGAGGTTAATAGCACATAGTGGTCACATCTTACTTTTCTATGCTGAAAGGCATCATCCAACAAGATAATATCGGGTGCCACCGTTTGCTCCAAATTGGCAATACCACGTTGCCTGTCCGCATCCACCGCAACAGTGGCCTTGGGAAATTTTTTGTGGATCTGAAAGGGTTCGTCCCCTAAATCGGCAACACCCACCCCAGGTTTCGCCAACAAATAACCTTTGGATTTCCGGCCATAACCCCTACTTAATACCGCTATTCTTTCTTGCTCCTTAACATTGGCAACAAAAAATTCTATCATTGGGGTTTTGCCGGTTCCCCCTACACTCAGATTCCCCACACATATAGTATTGGTTTTAAAGGTTTTGGAAGGAAAGACCCCCAAGTTGTACAGATAATTGCGCAGATATACCACCAGGGCATATATCAGTGAAATGGGAAAACCTAATTTTCTTAGTAGCTGCATTAGAACGAAAATATAATATTTTATCTTTGGAAGACCATAAATTTTAAAAATGATCATAAAACAAGTTATAGATACCTTGGAGGAATTGGCGCCACTGAATTATGCCGAAGATTTTGACAATGTGGGACTTTTGGTGGGGAATGCAAATAATAAGCTAAGCGGTATCCTGGTAACATTGGACACCTTGGAAAATGTAGTAGAGGAAGCTATAGCCAAAAAATGCAATCTAATTGTTAGTTTCCATCCCATTATTTTTGGGGGCTTAAAGAAAATAACCGGCTCCAATTATGTTCAAAGGGTCGTAATAAAGGCCATTAAACACGATATAGCCATATACAGTATGCATACGGCCCTGGACAATAGCCATAAAGGGGTCAATGCCAAAATATGTGAGGTCTTGGGACTGCAAAATACAAACGTTCTAATCCCACAGGCGGGCACTATTAAAAAATTGACCACCTATGTCCCCCAAGAACATGCCAACGCCCTTAAAACCGCTCTGTTCCATGCCGGAGCAGGCCATATTGGCAATTACAGCAACTGCTGTTTTACCGTGGACGGAACCGGGAGCTACCAAGCCAATGCCGGGGCCAATCCATATTTAGGTAAAATTGGGGAGACCCATTATGAGAAAGAATCCCAGATAAGCATTACCTATAGTAAGTCCCATGAAGCAAAAATTTTAAAGGCCCTTTTTAGCAACCACCCCTACGAGGAGGTTGCCTATGAGATACAAACTTTGGAAAATAAAAACCAAAATATTGGGATGGGTATGGTAGGAAATCTGGAAAAATCAATGGACGAGCCCGGATTTTTCGAATTTTTGAAGAAAAAAATGAATGTTTCCTGCATAAGACACTCAGATTTTCTAGAAAAAAAAATAGAGAAAGTTGCCGTTTTGGGAGGAAGTGGCTCCTTCGCCATATCGGCGGCAATAGCGGCCAATGCTGATGTTTTTATAACATCGGACTTAAAATACCATCAATTCTATGAAGCGGAAGGCAAAATACTTTTGGCAGATATTGGGCACTATGAAACCGAGCAGTTTACAAAAAATCTCTTAGTTGATTATCTTACGAAAAAAATTCCTAATTTTGCAGTCTCTTTATCGGAGAGCAAAACAAATCCCATCAAGTATTTTTAAATATGGCAACAAAGACAGAAACAACAGTAGAAGAAAAGTTAAGAGCACTATATGATCTGCAACTAATTGATTCTAGAGTTGATGAGATAAGAAATGTTAGAGGAGAACTTCCTCTAGAAGTAGAAGACTTGGAAGACGAGGTACTTGGCCTTAAAACAAGAATGGATAAGCTTAAAACCGATGTTGAAACCATTAACTACGAGATAGGCGCCAAGAAAAATCTTATTGATGAGGCCAAAGTCTTGATCAAAAAATATGCGGAACAACAAAAGAATGTCCGTAATAGCAGGGAATTTAATTCATTGACCAAGGAAGTGGAATTCCAGGAACTGGAAATTCAGTTGGCCGATAAGAATATAAAGGAATTCAAAGCCCAGATAGAGCAGAAAAAAGAGGTTATTGCCGCTACCAAAGAACGATTGACCGAAAGGGAATTGCATCTTAAGCACAAAAAAGGGGAATTGAACGCTATTTTGGCCGAAACGGAAAAGGAAGAAAAAGCCCTTTTGAAAAAATCCGAAGAGTATCAATCCCAGATTGAAGAGCGATTGGTAAAGGCCTACAATAGAATCCGAAACAACGTAAAAAACGGTTTGGCTGTAGTTCCTATTGAAAGAGGTGCTTCAGGTGGATCTTTCTTTACCATTCCACCGCAAGTTCAGGTGGAGATTGCTTCCCGCAAAAAAATCATAAGCGACGAACACAGTGGAAGAATTTTGGTAGACCCGGTTTTGGCCGAGGAGGAACAAGAGAAAATGCAAAAGCTTTTTTCTAAATTATAGTAAAAGCCACCAATAAAAAACAAAAGCCATCTTTCCAAGATGGCTTTTGTTTTTTCTATACTTCGTACTTCTCCTTCCCATCCAAAAGACTTAATATCTTTTGGTCTACCTCCACACTGTCCCAAATCTCATCTATATTGGGGATTTGCATTATTTGCTTCATTATTTCTTCCTGTGCATCCCCATTGGCCAAAGCTTCCACATAGGGCTTATTTGAAAACGTTACCCGTGAATAGGCAGGAACCCATTTATCCGGGTATTTTTTGGCAAAGCGTTTTTCAATCTTTTTCTGCAAGATAAAATTGGGGTCGGCCGTCATACTGCTCATTTCCACAAAATTGCGGTAACTGAGCTCTGCTATGGCGTCGGCGTTGGGCTTGCGTTCTGTTTGATAGGTACTAAATATCTGTTCCCAATCGTCCCCGTATTGAGCAATAATCTTGTTAAGGGCATGAATATCCTCAAAGCCCGCATTCATTCCCTGCCCATAAAATGGCACAATGGCATGGGCCGAATCGCCAACCAGAGCCACTTTATCCCAATACGTCCATGGGTAGCACTTAATGGTCACCAAGGCACTGGTGGGGTTATTGAAGAAATCTGTGGTCAAGTCCTCAATTGCCGGGGTAACATCCGGAAAATTGGTATTAAAAAAGGCTTTGGCCTCTTCCTTGGTATTTATCTTCTCAAAGGAAACCTCCCCTTCAAAAGGAAGGAACAACGTACAGGTAAAACTACCGTCCAAATTGGGCATGGCTATAAACATAAACTTCCCCCTTGGCCAAATATGAAAGGAGTGTTTGTCCAATTTATGGGTACCATCCCCATTGGCCGGAATAGTAAGCTCCTTATAGCCTACATCTATAAATTCCTGAACGTAATTAAATCTACTTCTTCGTTGCATTTTGTGCCTAACCCTGGAAAAAGCGCCGTCACAGCCAAAAACTATATCGTAATGATATTCCTTCCATTTCCCCCTCTCCGTTGCGCCAGTATATATTTTACCTTCGGAAAGATCTACATCCCATACCTTTTCCTCAAAACGAAAAAGGACCCCTGCCTCTTCGGCCAGATCTATCATTCTCCTATTTAACACACCCCGTGAAATAGACCAGATGGCCTCTCCTTCCTTTCCGTATTTTTGATAATACTCTGGCTGGCCCACAACATGAATGGCGCGTTTGTCCAAGGGAATGGCAATTTTTTTTACTTCATTTTCTATACCCACCTCCCTCAAGGCCGTCCAACCCCTATTGCTCATCGCCAAGTTGATGGATCTTCCGGAAAACTCAACATTTCGGATATCGGGTCTCCGATCGTAAACCGTTATTTGGTGGCCTAACTTCCGTAGGTAAATTGCCAAAAGGGATCCTACCAATCCTGAACCGATAATAGCAATTTTTTTAGGAGTTTGTGTCATACTGATTTTAATAGGGAAAAGTAAATGTTAAAGTAATAAATGTAATAAAATAAAGTAACTTAGATATAGAAGGGGCAAAAACATCACATAATGTCCACAGTGGTTACACGCAGGCGCCAAACCGAACCTCAGATCCAAAAAAATGCATTTTTACAAATAAATTTCTTTCCCAAACATCCAAACACCATGTTCTATCCGTATATATAACACATTCCGCTTAGGCGTCCATATATAAAAAGTCCTTCACATTAAGATTGTGAAGGACTTTTCCTTTTTATGTAAGTTTAGAACTATGAATTGTGTTGAACAAGCTGCGACAGGGTTATTCCAGAATTCCGTCTACTATACCATAGGCTATGGACTCCTCTGCGTTCATCCAATAATCCCTATCAAAATCCTTCATAACCTTTTCAAAATCCTGACCACAGTTTTCCGCCAATATTTTGGCGCTAAGTTCACGGGTCTTAATGATTTCCTTGGCCTGGATCTCTATATTCGAGGCCTGCCCCCTGGCACCGCCACTGGGCTGATGGATCATCACTTGGGCATGTGGCTGAATAAAGCGTCTTCCCTTCTCCCCTACCGATAATAAAATGGACCCCATAGAGGCTGCCAAACCGGAGCAGATGGTAGATACCGGACTCTTTAATGATTTAATGGTATCGTACATGGCAAAACCAGAAGTAACATAACCTCCAGGGCTATTTATGTACAGTTGGATTTCCTTGTTGTTTTGCATATCCAAATACAACAAACGATCGATTACATGTTTAGCGGTATCATCATCCACCATCCCCCATAGAAATACTTTTCTTTCGCCCAGCAATTTTTCGTCTATTGCCTCTTGTATCTTTCCTTTCTTTGAACTCATTTTTTGATTTCTTATTAAGTTTCAAAAATAATGAATTTATTGGGAATTATGGCAGCTAAATTATTTGATAAGCCATTCCTGTCCACAGGTACTATAACAAGACCCCCCATATTCCCAAATTGTAATTCCTACGCATCCGATGATCGGCTATGGACAAACTGGATTTAGCCAACAAAACAAAGCCGTAGACGCCCTTATTTGGAGCTGTATCAACAATGTAGTTGCCAACGATAAGGATTTTGCCAAAAACCTATTATCTTTGATAAAAACCAAACATGAAAAAATCAGTATTGGCCACTTTTTGCCTTGCGCTAATCCTAGGCGGCTGTAAAACCGATAAAAAAACCGAAGTGGCCACCCAAAAAATGGAACTCTCCATTTTGGACAAGATAGCCAATGCACACGGATTTGATCAATTCCGTAATGTAAAGGAAATAGCCTTTACGTTCAATGTAGATCGCCCGGACAGCCATTCCGAGCGCAGCTGGGTGTGGAATACGGTCACCAACGATATTGTGTCTATCAACAAAGGAGATACCATTTCTTATAACCGCAATACCATGGACAGTACGGCAACAAAATTAAACGGTGGTTTTATTAACGACAAATATTGGTTGATGGCTCCCTTTAATCTGGCCTGGGATAAAAACAACATCACCTACGACCACAAAAGTGATGTGCCCGCCCCTATCAGCAAAAACCCGATGCAAAAACTCACCATTGTTTATGGAAACGAAGGAGGTTACACACCCGGTGACGCCTATGATTTTTATTTTGGCAACGATTATATGATAAAGGAATGGGTATTTAGAAGATCAAATCAGCCTGAACCCTCCCTAATCACGACTTGGGAAAATTATGCGGATATCAACGGCTTAAAAATTGCCGAGATGCACCAGAATGAAGATGGTAGTTTTAAATTGTATTTCACCAACATTAAAGTCACTTCCAAAAATCCGTAAAACTTAGTGGAACAATTATTTCCCTCTTTTATGTAGCCTTAAAGTGGCGCCAAGTACTACAATAGTGCAGACCATCAAGATTACAAAGGTATACTTGAGGGAAAAACTCTCGGCCACGAACCCTAGCACTACCGGACCGATCAAGAAACCGGAATAGCCCGTACCGGCTATAAAGGATACCCCCTGGGAAGAATCCACCCCCTTGACCGTACCGCCTATCCTAAAGAGCTCCGGTACAATTACCGAAAACCCAAGTCCTGTCAATGCAAATCCAACAATGGCCATATAGGTGTAGGTAGTAAGGACAAAAACAAAACCTAAAATAGCAATTGCTGCTCCCAAGGCCACTATTTTAATGGGCCCAATAGCGGCACTGATACTATCTCCCAAAAACCTTCCCAAGGTCATCATCACTGAAAACGCCAAAAACCCGGTTCCTATCAAGGTTTCCGGTGCCATGCTTATTTCCTTTAAGAACAAGCCGCTCCAATCCACAATGGCCCCTTCTCCCCCCATTACCACAAAGGAAATAATTCCAAGGACCAAGAGCGGCTTAAAAAGTTTAAGACTAAACGGTTCCTTTTCAACCGGGGCGGCCACAATATGACTATAGTGTTTATGGAATATAAAATTTACTACCAGTACCAAAATAACGGCATAGAGCATATGTAATGCCGGATTATTGATCTTAAATATCAGAAAACTGCCCAGACCGGCAATGACGCCGCCCAAGCTAAAAAAGCCATGCGAGGCCGACATAAAATTTTGCCGATCTTCCTTTTCAATTTCCGTGACCAAGGTATTCATGGCAATATCAGTAAAGCCATTGCCGGCCCCCAATAAAAAAAGCCCTGCCATTAAAGAGTAATAATTGGGCGCCAACAAAGGGAACAATGCCGCTACACTACTGAAAATTATTCCGTACCATGTTGCCCTACCAACCCCTAGTCTATTAATTATTTTGGCCGCCACAGGGAAGACGATAAACACCCCCAGCGACAGGAAGAATAGGGCGATACCCAAATCGGCCTTATTGATGTCCAATTGATCCTTGACCGTAGGGATATAAATGGCCCAAGTACCAAACAAAATATTAATACTGGCAAATACCCATGAAGGTCCAAAATATCTAGGGTTGGAAAGAATAAGACGTAGTGACTTCATAAATGGTTCTGCAATTAAAGTGCTTGGAGGTTTAAGGCCGGAAATTTAGCAATTAAAAAAATAGTAGGGACAGCGAAGGTTAACCTAGCCCTTGCCCTGGATTCCTGATTTCAGGATTTGGCCAAAGTTGTACATATCCGTAAAGGAACAATAAAAAGGTGCAGGTGCCAGTCTAATTACATTGGGCTCACGCCAATCTATAACAACTCCATTTTCCATTAGAAAAGTGAACAATTCCTTTCCCTGCCCGTGCAAAAACACAGAGAGTTGACAGCCTCGGTCCTCCGGAGTGATAATCTCAAAAGACCCATCGGTCTCCTTATCTATCTCTTGGAGAATAAATTCCAAATAGGCCACAATGAGCTTTCTTTTGGAAATCAGGGTTTCCATTCCCACCTCTTGGAACATTTCCAGGGAAGCCAGGTAAGGAGCCAGGGACAGCACGGGAGGATTGCTTACCTGCCATGCATCCGCATTTTCCATAGGCTCGAACTCGGGCTTCATCAAAAACCTGGTCTCTTTCTTTGTTCCCCACCAGCCTTCAAATCTTGGAATCTCGTTGTTATTTAGATATTTCTCGTTTACAAAAATCCCTGAAGCGTTTCCAGGCCCACTATTCATATATTTATAACTGCACCAGGCCGCAAAATCAACACCCCACTCGTGAAGGTTTAGGGCAACATTGCCTGCCGCATGGGCCAAATCCCATCCTACGAATGCTCCCTGTGCCTTGGCGGCCTTGGTAATGGCTTCCATATTAAAGACCTGCCCATTGTAGTAATTAACCCCACCTATAAGCAGAAGGGCCAGTTCATCCCCTACCTCATTAATTTTATCAATAACATCCTGGGTATGCCAAAAATTTTCCCCGGGTCTTTTCTTAACCTCCACAATAGCGGTATGTGGATCAAAGCCGTGAAATTCAACCTGACTCTTTAACATATATTGATCTGAAGGAAATGCCTTTTCCTCACAAATAATTTTAAAGCGCTTCTGGGTAGGCCTGTAAAAGGAGACCATGAGCATGTGAAGGTTTACGGTAAGGGTATTCATAACAGATACTTCCGAGGTCTTGGCACCAACCACTTTTGCCAAGGGAGCCGCCAACCTCTCGTGGTAATCCCACCAAGGCTTTTCTGCATGGAAATGACCTTCCACGGCCAAGTCCTTCCAATCGCACATTATTTCATCTACAAACTTTTGTGTGCGTTTAGGCTGTAATCCCAGGGAATTTCCAGTAAAATAAATAACCTCCTTGCCCTTTACCTTGGGAAAATGGAATTCGTCACGATATTTTCTAAGAGGATCAACAGTATCCAATTGTTGGGCAAACACTAACGAATTTTTAAATTCCATATGCTAAATTTTATGTAAAAATACAATTTACGGTTAGAAGTGGTAATGGGTACATTCAATTTTTGGTCAGTCAACATGTACCCTCATTTCCAGAAGATGCTTTTTAAAACCTACCTTTCCATAAGCCCTGATGGCAGGTTCATTATCGTTGTAAACCGTAAGTCTAACCTCTTGGATACCCTTGGATTTTGACCATTGCATCAGGGCGTCAATAATTGCCTTATTAACCCCCTTGCCCCGTTGGTCCTTTTCGGTATACATAAATCCAAGATAACTGTATTTTTTATGGTTTAAATACGGTTTTGCGTCCCGTATCAAAGCATAACCGGAACCAATGATCCTGGAGTGGAGCTCCGCCACCATTACCTCGGCCTCATCGGACAATATCAGTTGCCTAAGGTCATAATAGCTGATCGGATCTTCATCCAATGTTTCGTCAAAAGGTCTTTCTGCACGAATAATTTCCTGCTCAAAGGACAATAGAATATTTAAATCGGCCAAAGTGGCCGTTCTTACTGTAAATTGTTGCATGATCATTATATTTGAGGGCTTAAATATACAAAGTAATAATCATGCATTTTTTATCTTCCGTACTGGAACAATATATAGCGGGCCATTCGCAATCGGAACCCGAATTACTCCAAAGACTCACTAGGGAGACCCATTTGAAGGTGATTCAGCCAAGGATGATCACCGGGCATTTTCAAGGTAGGGTATTGAGCCTTTTATCCAAAATAACCCAACCAAAAAACATATTGGAAATAGGCACCTATACGGGTTACTCTGCCATATGCCTTGCCGAAGGCTTGCATAAGGAAGGTTCATTGCATACCATTGATATCAATGAAGAACTCCACGCCATGCAGAGGCGGTATTTTGACGAGAGTGGCTATGGGCCGCAAATAATACAGCATACAGGGGATGCCCTGAAAATAATACCACAGCTGAACATGGTTTTCGACATGGTTTTTATTGATGCCGAAAAAGTTAGTTATGACCATTACTATGAGGCCGCCATAAAAAAATGTCGTCCCGGTAGCGTAATTCTATCGGATAATGTGCTCTGGTCCGGGAAGGTTGTGGAGCCCTTGGACCCCAAGGACAGGGCAACCAAAATTTTGGTAGATTACAATAAGAAGTTGCGGGACGACCCCAGGGTAGAAACGGTATTGTTACCAATTAGGGACGGACTAACACTTAGTAGGGTGTTATAAGGGTTGCCACCTCCCCCTATTCCACTTCCCAGGGAGGGGACCAAACACTTTACTACACCCTACCTATCATTACAGAAACAAAGGATATAATTAAACTTAGAAAGATTTTTAAGTATGGGCCAACTTTGAAAGTCCTCCCCCTAAACCCCCTCCCAAGGAGGGGGAATACTTCCTAGAGCAGCACATTCAAGTCGAGTTGCAAATTACATTCCCTCCCCTTGGGGGAGGGATAGGAAGGGGACCAAACACTTTACTACACCCTACCTATCATTACAGAAACATAGGATATAATTAAACTTAGAAAGAATTTTAAGGGATCAATCCTAAAAGTTGTGTGTGAATTAAAAAAGATATAGTTTACTATCTCAAGTTTGTGTCCTGTTCATTTTTTGCATCGCCCAAAAAACGAACCAAAAAACGCTAGGCTGATTTTAAATTTCTTTAAATCTACGCAATTTCCACAGCCCCGGCGTCCAGGCCGCTTTCACTTGGGTGAAATGCTCTATGGACGCCTTCCGCCTTCCAATGTGGAAACCACTTGATTTAAGACGAAATTGAAAATAGGCCGGTCCTTTCGTTCCGTCAACCTTCATGTGGGGATAAGTCATTTTCCATTATTAAAAACCTTTGGCATTGCCCTCAAGATCTATGGTTAGGTCGTTCTTCTTCCGTCGTGGAGATGGCATGGCCGTTAAGAATTATTGAAGCCTTGGAAATAATTTAAACATTGGTTTTACAAAATTGCTCCTATTAATAAAAACTATTTATCAAAAAAAAAACGACTGATCAAATTAATCCCTTTTTTTCATAAACACAACAATTGTTCCTGATCCTTTTTAAGTATGGGCCAACTTTGAAAGTCCTCCCCCTAAACCCCCTCCCAAGGAGGGGGAATACTTCCTAGAGCAGCACATTCAAGTCGAGTTGCATATTACATTCCCTACCCTTGGGGGAGGGATAGGGAGGGGACCAAACACTTTACTACACCCTACCTATCATTACAGAAACATAGGGTATAATTAAACGTAGAAAGATTTTTAAGGGATCAATCCTAAAAGTTGTGTGTGAATTAAAAAAGATATAGTTTACTATCTCAAGTTTGTGTCCTGTTCATTTTTTGCATCGCCCAAAAAACGAACCAAAAAACGCTAGGCTGATTTTAAATTTCTTTAAATCTACGCAATTTCCACAGCCCTGGCGTCCAGGCCGCTTTCACTTGGGTGAAATGCTCTATGGACGCCTTCCGCCTTCCAATGTGGAAACCACTTGATTTAAGACGAAATTGAAAATAGGCCGGTCCTTTCGTTCCGTCAACCTTCATGTGGGGATAAGTCATTTTCCATTATTAAAAACCTTTGGCATTGCCCTCAAGATCTATGGTTAGGTCGTTCTTCTTCCGTCGTGGAGATGGCATGGCCGTTAAGAATTATTGAAGCCTTGGAAATAATTTAAACATTGGTTTTACAAAATTGCTCCTATTAATTAAAACTGTTGCTCAAAAAAACACGACTGATCAAATTAATCCCTTTTTTTCATAAACACAACAATTGTTCCTGATCCTTTTTAAGTATGGGCCAACTTTGAAAGTCCTCCCCCTAAACCCCCTCCCAAGGAGGGGGAATACTACCTAGAGCAGCACATTCAAGTCTAGTTGCAAATTACATTCCCTCCCCTTGGGGGAGGGATAGGGAAGGGACCAAACACTTTACTACACCCTACCTATCATTACAGAAACATAGGATATAATTAAACTTAGAAAGAATTTTAAGGGATCAATCCTAAAAGTTGTGTGTGAATTACAAAAAGATATAGTTTACTATCTCAAGTTTGTGTCCTGTTCATTTTTTGCATCGCCCAAAAAACGAACCAAAAAACGCTAGGCTGATTTTAAATTTCTTTAAATCTACGCAATTTCCACAGCCCCGGCGTCCAGGCCGCTTTCACTTGGGTGAAATGCTCTATGGACGCCTTCCGCCTTCCAATGTGGAAACCACTTGATTTAAGACGAAATTGAAAATAGGCCGGTCCTTTCGTTCCGTCAACCTTCATGTGGGGATAAGTCATTTTCCATTATTAAAAACCTTTGGCATTGCCCTCAAGATCTATGGTTAGGTCGTTCTTCTTCCGTCGTGGAGATGGCATGGCCGTTAAGAATTATTGAAGCCTTGGAAATAATTTAAACATTGGTTTTACAAAATTGCTCCTATTAATAAAAACTATTTATCAAAAAAAAAACGACTGATCAAATTAATCCCTTTTTTTCATAAACACAACAATTGTTCCTGATCCTTTTTAAGTATGGGCCAACTTTGAAAGTCCTCCCCCTAAACCCCCTCCCAAGGAGGGGGAATACTACCTAGAGCAGCACATTCAAGTCAAGTTGCATATTACATTCCCTCCCCTTGGGGGAGGGATAGGGAGGGGACCAAACACTTTACTACACCCTACCTATCATTACAGAAACATAGGATATAATTAAACTTAGAAAGAATTTTAAGGGATCAATCCTAAAAGTTGTGTGTGAATTACAAAAAGATATAGTTTACTATCTCAAGTTTGTGTCCTGTTCATTTTTTGCATCGCCCAAATGCGCAGCATTCATGAATACCATTAAAAATCAATAGACCAGCCCATGAATAAAAAACGACCAGGGCCGAATAACCAAGGTACGGTGTACCTTGGTTAGGAGGAGCCAGCTGTAGCCATGGCCAAGCTGATTTTAAATTTCTTTAAATCTACGCAATTTCCACAGCCCCGGCGTCCAGGCCGCTTTCACTTGGGTGAAATGCTCTATGGACGCCTTCCGCCTTCCAATGTGGAAACCACTTGATTTAAGACGAAATCGAAGATTCACGAAAACCTATTAAAAAACCTGTCTGCCGAAGGCAGGCAATAATAACCACTTAAGTAAATTGAAAATAGGCCGGTCCTTTCGTTCCGTCAACCTTCATGTGGGGATAAGTCATTTTCCATTATTAAAAACCTTTGGCATTGCCCTCAAGATCTATGGTTAGGTCGTTCTTCTTCCGTCGTGGAGGTGGCATGGCCGTTAAGAATTATTGAAGCCTTGGAAATAATTTAAACATTGGTTTTACAAAATTGCTCCTATTAATAAAAACTATTTATCAAAAAAAAAAAAACGACTGATCAAATTAATCCCTTTTTTTCATAAACACAACAATTGTTCCTGATCCTTTTTAAGTATGGGCCAACTTTGAAAGTCCTCCCCCTAAACCCCCTCCCAAGGAGGGGGAATACTTCCTAGAGCAGCACATTCAAGTCGAGTTGCAAATTACATTCCCTCCCCTTGGGGGAGGGATAGGGAGGGGACCAAACACTTTACTCTGCACCTCTAACTTTAGGGTACAAACGGTAGAAAAAGATGGCGAAAAGAATTCCCACTAAAGAACCAACGATCAAATCCAAAGGATAATGTACGCCAACATAAATGCGACTCAAAGCAAATAAAATTGGCCAGATAAAGAAGACCCAAGACCACTTCCATTTATTCTTAAGAAATAGAAAGATACTGGTAGTAATACTAAAGGAACTGGAAGAATGGCCCGAAAAAAAACTATATCCACTGGGACTTTTAAGAATCCGGATCAGGGTGTTGATTTCCTCCGTATTGTTTGGCCTTAGCCTGGCAACCCATTCCTTAACAACACCCGTGCATATTAGCACCACGGTCAGGGTGAGGAAAACGGTTCCCAAAACCCAAAAGGCTTCCTTTTTAGGGTATGCCCTAAAAATAAGAACTACAAACAGAACAAATAAGGGAGTCCAAGTAGCAAAATCGGTTACATAAGACCAAAAGACATCAAAATTTTCGATGCCCAAACTGTTTAGATAAATAAATGCATCCCGGTCCCACTGTAACAGTTGGTCCAGCATATTACTTTCTTTTTACAACGCCGGTTACCTCATCAACGTTCTGCTTCACTTTATTGATTTCGTTCTTGATGTCCTCTGTAAAGCTGGTATCTATACCCTGCTTCTCGGCACTTTTCTGTATCTCTTTCTTGATATCCTCCGTGGCATCCTTCAGTTGTCGCATGCCCTTCCCCAATCCCTTGGCTATACCAGGAATTTTGTCGGCGCCAAAAACCATTACCACGATAAACATGATAAAAAAGATTTCACCTCCGCTAATAAATAGAATTATCGTACTTAACATAACACAAATATAATGAGAAGTTTGACAGCTGCATAAAAAATATGGTTAACTTTTTTCAGGGCATTATAAGCTTATAAAATAATGCCAAAACCAACATTTAAAACACTGACACTAAACCTCATACCTTTTAATTCCGAGAATGAAAGGCGCTCCCTATGGGTAGTCCCGCGGAAGAATACCGTACATAAACCAAGCCCCGATACCCGCTTGGCCGTTAGGCAATCCGGTATCGGGGCTTTAATTAAATTTGGGCAGCAGTCTTAGATTTGCTGCCAGTTTTGGACAAAATCAAACAAATTATTTCCCTTTGATATTCTCCTTAAAGATTTCAAAGTCGGATTTAACCTCTTTGGTAGGCCATGAATTATTGGTGGTGTCTATATCGGCAGTTTCTGCCTTAGGGTCTACCACAATTCCTATCAGTTCCTTGGTAGAGGCAACGACCCTTTTAACTTCTTGGTCATTTTTTCTCCATATTTCCGGTGGGTAGGTAACATTTTCCTTGGAACCATCCGCGTAGGTATACTCTACGATCAGAGGCATTGGAATGCCACCTGGCTTGTTAAAGGTAACTTCATAGAAATATTTGGGTTCCTCTATGGCATTTCTCTCGGCCACGGACAGATTGTCCATCATAAACTCCTTTAAAGTTTTGGAATTTTCCGATGGTGCCTTCCCTTTTAATTTGGCATCGGCATCTTCCGATTCTTCTTCCTCCAAATACACCAAGGGAGGTAAATCCTCTTCCTTAATATTCCTTGCCGCCATAATTTCCCTCATTTGTTTGGAAGGCTTGTTGGAAACATAATATTTTTTAACTCCCTTTACCCCAATATCCACATAATCTGTAGTATAGAACCAGCCTCTCCAATACCAATCCAAATCTACGGCCGAAGCATCTTCCATGGTCCTAAAAAAGTCCTCCGGGGACGGATGCTTAAACATCCAACGTTGTGCGTAGGTTTTAAAGGCATGATCAAAGAGCTCCCTTCCCATTACGGTTTCCCTAAGAATATTTAAAGCGGTAGCAGGTTTTGCATAGGCATTGTTACCCAATTGATAAACATTCTCCGGGTTGGACATAATGGGTGCAATGGTACTTTGATCCCCGGACATATAAGGTATTATCTTGGAAGGCTCTCCCCTTCCCGATGGATATTTGCTATTGGGGGCAATGGCCTCAGGATAGGCTTCCCCAAATTCCTGCTCTGCCATGTATTGCATAAAAGTATCCAAACCTTCATCCATCCAACCCCACTGGCGTTCATCCGAATTAACGATCATCGGGAAAAAGTTGTGACCCACTTCATGGATAATTACGGAAATCATCCCGTATTTCACCCTATCGGAGTAGGTACCGTCTTCATTGGGCCTACCGTAGTTCCAACAGATCATGGGGTACTCCATTCCCTGGTTCTTGGCGTGGACCGATATTGCCTTGGGATAGGGGTAATCAAAAGTATGATTGGAATAGGAGCGCAAGGTATGGGCCACCGCTTTAGTGGAATACTCCTCCCATAGCGGATTGCCTTCCTTGGGATACATGGAAATGGCCATAACATCCCTATCGCCTATTTTCACTGCCTGCATATCGTAAATAAATTTACGGGAGGTAGCAAAACCAAAATCCCTTACATTTTCTGCCTTCAGCTTCCAAGTTTTCTTTTTCTCCGAAAATCCTTTTTCGGCTTCTTCGGCTTCGGCCTGACTCACAATAATTACAGGCTTGTCATAGGTTTTTTTAGCCTTTTCATATCTACGCATCATTTCCTTGGAGAATACTTCCTTCCTGTTCTGAAGCTCTCCGGTACCATCCAGAATATGATCTGCAGGAACGGTAATATTTACCTCGTAATTGCCAAAAGGAAGGGCAAACTCCCCGCTGCCCCAGAACTGATGGTTCTGCCAGCCTTCTATATCGCTATAGACTGCCATTCTAGGGAAAAACTGGGCAATAACATAAGCCCTATTGCCATCCTTTGGGAAATACTCATAACCAGAGCGCGCCCTATTAACCGTATGGTCCGGAATATTGTACCACCACTTTATGGAAAAAGAAACCTGCCCCTTACTTTTTAAAACCTCGGGAAGATCTATCCGCATCATGGTCTGGTTAATGGTATATGGCAAGGCCTTTCCATTGGCATCCCTAACATATTCTATATTGAAGCCTCCATCAAAAGGCTCTGTCATATATTTACTGGCAAAACTGGCCACGGGCTCGGCCACGGGTACGCCCTGACTATCGCGCATGGGCGATTTAGAAGTTTTGGATCGTACGTTCTGATCCAATTGCAGCCATAAAAACGAAAGGTCATCCGGCGAATTATTGGTATAGGTTATGGTTTCGGATCCATAAATTTTGGCATTCTTATCATCGAGCTCAATATCCATCTTATAATCTGCCTGTTGCTGATAATAATCCGGCCCCGGTGCCCCGGAAGCTGACCTATACGTGTTTGGGGTAGCAAATTCTTCATAAAGTTGCTTAAATTTATTCTGATTAAGATGCCCGGGCTCCCGTTCATTCTTTACTTCTTCCTGGGCTACGGACACGGCCGCACAAAGGAACAATAGCGAAGCAAAAACATGTTTCATTCTATTCATATTTGAATTATTTTTTTAGCGCGGGAATTTAACAATTATATGATACATTGTTATTAATTACTTTAAGTTTAACATTCCTTTATTATTCTCGCGGATAAGGACAAAACTCTTTTTTTGGTTCCCGAGTTTAAAATGGACCACATTCTTCTGCTCCATAAACATATCCATCAATACTTCGTTCTGCACGGAAATAGTGCTAATGGAGTTGAAATCAATTTTGGGGACTTCCAAGTAAAGGATCATAATATCGTTATCATATTTTTTACCCAAAACATCATAGGTAACATTCTGGCCGTTTACCTCAAGGGAAAACTTGGCCTTTAAATATTTTCCTATAAATTCATTGACTTGGGGCGACTCGTCCTTGGTGGCCAAATTGCCCTGAATGCCGTACCTTTCCTGTAACACTTTTTCAAAATCGTCTATAAATACCCTAGTGGTAATCTGCAGTGCCCTGTCCTTATCGGAGTATTCAACACTGGTTACACTGATGTAGAATTTATGGGCCACTGTGAATGCCAAGAGCGGTATCAGTAGTATTAAAAAGGTCTTCTTAATTAATTGCATGTCTTTATTTATCCGTCAAAAATAAGCAATGACGGATCAATCCCAAAAGTTGTGTGTGAATTACAAAAAAATATAATTTACTATCTAAAGTTTGTGTCCTGTTCATTTTTTGCATCGCCCAAAAAACGAACCAAAAAACGCTAGGCTGATTTTAAATTTCTTTAAATCTACGCACTTTCCACTGCCCCGGCGTCCAGGCCGCTTTCACTTGGGTGAAATGCTCTATGGACGCCTGCCTACCGGAAGGCAGGCCTTCCACCTTCCAATGTGAAAACCACTTGATTTAAGACGAAATTGAAAATAGGCCGGTCCTTTCGTTCCGTCAACCTTCATGTGGGGATAAGTCATTTTCCGTTATTAAAAACCTTTGGCATTCCCATCAAGGTCTATGTTTAGATCGTTCTTCTTCCGTTGTGGAGATGGCATGGCCGTTAAGAATTATTGAAGCCCTGGAAATAATTTAATCATTGGTTTTACTAAATTGCTCCTAGTAATAAAAACTATTTATCAAAAAAAAAACACGATTGATTAAATTAATCCCTTTTTTTCATAAACACAACAATTGGTCACACTTGGTTATAGCCACTTGTGTGATTTAGCTCATGACGTTTCTTTTTTACAGATATTCGTGAACCTTCGGTTTCCCACTTCCGTTCAAAATGACTCCTCCCCCTTTTAACTGCCAACTGTCACTGTTCACTGCTCAATGACAACTGTTTATTGTCAATCCGCCATCGTTCCTCACTCCATCCCATTATTCTTCCTATAGATGACGCTTTTTTGTTTAATAAATTCCCAAATGGCGAATAAATCCTTGCTGTCCACCACAGGGTTAAAATTGGAATCGACCTCACAGAAATACAGGAAATCGTTTATTTTTTCCAAGGGGATCTTAAGTTGCAGTACATATAGACTATCGGCGAATTGGGTGCGCAATTGTTGGGATTTGTTGTACTTAATATCCCGTGCCACGCGTTTCTTCAACATTTTGGTGCGACCGGTTATGGCATTGATCATAGGATTAAAGGGGATACTCGTTAGCATGCCTATGGAAAAGGGACCCATGGATGCTTCCCTGAGCAGTCTTTCGCTCTGCATCAAAGGCTTTACATGGGCATTGGGCAGTCCCAAACTGGTGGCAGAAATTACAGGTCCCACATCCATATTGTTCATATCCCTGCCCAACTCCCCCGTAAGGTTATAGGGCATAACAATAACCTCGTCCAGGGCAATATTGGATTCCTCCAAGGGAACGGATAAAAATTTACTCTCCAGGATACTTACATTCACTACAATCTCTTTGCGCTTATATTGTACCGCGGAAAAAACCAGGGTATCGTTTAGGTTTGCAACAATGGAGAAAAATCCGTTGATATCCGTAATGGCGGCTTTTTTGGTGGTGGTGTTGAGTACATGGGTGGCAGCCACATCCCCATCGTCGCTATACACCTTTCCTTCCAAGGTCCTGGAAAGATTCTGTGCCATTAGCGACTGGGCAAATACACTGTAGAAGATAAAAACCAAATATATCGGAACAATGCGCACTACTTTCTGTTTATGGTAGATTATTTTCCCAACTCAATCTATTTGGAATTGAGATGCTGGATATTAGATGTTAGACTTTGAATATTGATCTTTAAACCTGCCATCTGGCAAATAGGTGGCTTTATACTACATAGTACAATAAAACTGTTTAAAAATTAGGTACCCCGGACAAATCCTGTTCTCTATACAAAATGCCTACCGGCATTCCCCTCGAAATAACGTTGGTCCTTTTTCCATCACTTCAACAGCTGCCCTTTTTTCAGGCTCCCTATAGCGATCCGGAATAAAGTTGCATACCTTGGTTATAGCCACTTATGTAATTTAGCTCATGACCTTTCTATTTTACAGATATTCGTGAACCTTCGGTTTCTCTCTTCCGTTCAAAATGACTCCTCCCCCCTTTAACTGCCAACTGCCACTGTTTGCTGTTCATTGTTCACTGACAACTGCCTACTCCATTTGTTCCAGATAGGTCTTGCTATGGGTGACCAAAAAATCTATGAGCTGAAATTCATTGCGCTTTTGCAACAGGGATCTTTCCGGCAATTGGGCATCGCAATACAACAGAAAGTCGTCTATTTTATCCTGTGGCAATTTAAGATCCAGCACAAAAAATTCGTCATCATATACCTGCCGCAGCACCTCACTTACCTTTAAGGGCTCGCGCTCCACTTCGGTATTATTCCCTTTGGCAGCCAACATCAAGGCCTTAAAAATATTCACAAAATTAAGTCCGTCCTTCATCCCCTTGTCCGCATTGGACATGGCTATATTTTCCACCTCCGTTAAACGGTCCGTTTCGTATTCGTATTCCTTTTCCAGGAATTCCTTGTTTTGGGCCTGAAGAAATTTCTCCTGATTTTCAGGGGTTACCACTACCTCGTCCAATTCGGTCACCTTTTCGGTAACCTCTACTACCAACCTATTCTTTTCCAGAATTTCACTGGTAATATCCACTACCATCATCTGGTAATTAATGGCCGTAAACACCAATTGGTCGCCCTCTTTTACCATGATCCCGAACTCTCCCTTTTCATTGGTGATCGTAGCCCTTTCCGTGGTAACATTAATAACATTCTCATTGGGAACGTTCACATTTCTATACAGTACCTGCCCCCTTAAATACTGGCGATCATCATCTTGGGAATAGGAGATAGCGACACATAAGAAGAAAAGCAGGAAGAGAATTCTATTTTGCATTTTTTTATTTAAAATTAGATAAATTAAGCGTCAACTATCCTATTTTTCTCAAAGAAGTGTTTTTAACTTTACAAATTGGCTAAAAAATCGCCTCAATCCATAAAATTTAAACCACTTCAAAGAAATAAAAGGTATTGAACCTAGATCCCGCCGAAAAAGGCGGGATTAGTTCAACTTGCAATTTTAAGTGCGTCTTACCGACTTCCCAAAATTGAGTTTCACTAATAATAGGATCGACCCCAAAATCGAGGTAGTGGACCTGGATCCCGCCGAAAAGGGCGGGATTAGTTCAACTTGCAATTTTAAGTGCGTCTTACCGACTTCTTAAAATTGAGTTTCACTAATAAACTTAAGTGCTGCTTTTACCCCAATATCGGATAAAGAAAAAACAACTTAGGTTCATAAAAAAGATAAAGACCTTTAAACTTTTGTTAATTTGTATTCACCTCACCCGGCACGGGCGGATAGGAAACCCTGCCTAACGAACAGGCAGGCCCGATGCAGAGGCATAGTGAAAACTTTAGATTGAACTAGAAACAAGTAATTACCACCATATGAAACAAATATTATTGGCAAGTACCTCTACCCTGTTTGGACAAGGGTATTTGGAATATCTTTTGGAAGAATTGGAGTCCTTTTTCAAGGAGCGTTCCACCATTACCTTTATCCCTTACGCCAGACCTGGCGGTATTTCCCATGATGATTATACCGCCCTGGCGGCAATGGCCTTTTCCAAAATAAATAAAACAGTGGTGGGACTCCATACTTTTAAAGATCCGCTTGAAGGCCTTGCCCAAGCAGAAGGTATTTTTACGGGCGGGGGAAATACGTTTCTCTTGGTGCAACAATTGCACCAGCTGCAGCTTATGGCCCCTTTAAAGCAAAAAATAGAAACTGCCACCCCCTATCTAGGCAGCAGTGCAGGTAGTAATATTGCCGGTCCCAATATGAAGACCACCAATGATATGCCCATAGTGTACCCACCCAGTTTTGACACCTTGGGCGTGGTCAATTTTAATCTTAACCCCCATTATTTGGATCCGGACCCCAAAAGTCAGCACAAAGGGGAAACCAGGGAGACCAGGATCCGTGAATTCCATATCCTTAATACCACCCCGGTCATAGGCCTTCGGGAAGGCAACTATATTTTAGTGGACGGAGACCATAAAAGTCTTAAGGGAGAAGGTACGGCCCGTATCTTTGAAACTGGAAAAAAACCTTATGAAAGTAAGAATATTCCCTTTTAACAAGGATTCATTTCAGTTCACCTAGTAGTAACGTATTTTACCCGATAAAACTGTAAATATCTTACGATAACTTTACTTTTGATAGCCCATAAATTAAAAGTATAGGCATCCTATTTTTATAACGTATGGATTTAGGTATAAATCCGCCGGTTATGGATGCAAAATACTTTGGTCTTTGAACTTTAAAACAACACAATAGGAGAACACTAAAAAAAAATTGAAAATGAAATATATCCACTTCTTTTTTTGCCTGCTATTGGGAATGGCTGTGCAGGCCCAGATAAAGATCGGGGACAACCCGCAAAATATAGACCCTAGTTCGGTATTGGAGTTGGAGAGCAGCTCCAGGGTACTGGTCATAACGCGTGTAAACACTGCACAAATGAACGCCATTACGCCATCGGCAGGCGCCATGGTGTACAATACGGACATAGAATGTATCCATTATTATACAGGCGCGGAGTGGAAGGACATCTGCGATGCCGTGGCCGGTTCCATCACCTTTACCTCGGACGATGGCACGGTTGTAATTACTTCCACAGGGGGCAATAACTACGACCTAAAGGTAGGGGAGATTACCGGGATGAATATAGTTAACGAAACTGTATTCGGTGCCGATATTGCAACGGCCACTATTGGGGAGCGACAATTGGCGCCCAATTCCGTTGGCACCTCCGAACTACAGGACAATACGGTAGGAAAAACCGAAATACAGGAAGCTGCAGTAGGTACTTTAGAGATAATTGATGGCAGTATTAAACCAGAGGACGTAGAACCCGGGGCCTTTGATCAGCTATTGACGACCGATGCCGGCGGCAATGTGGTATGGCTCAACAAGAACGAGTTGGGGGCTACCCAGGCAGACCAGACCACCATTACGGGAGCAGGTACTGCAACGGATCCCATTAAGGTGGCCGATACCGTGATTGGGGATATTCTTGCCAATGCCAACAGTATTACCGTGAACGCCAACAATATTGCACAGAACAGTACGAACATTGCCACCAATGTTGCTACACTACTCACCAAGGAAGATCTTTCCAACAAATCGGATGATACGGCCCTGGGAAATTCCACTACCCTCTACCCCACCCAGAATGCGGTAAAGACCTATGTGGATTTGGTGTCTGGGGCAGCCAGCACCTTGAACGATGGGAATATTTTTGTGGGCAATGCCGCCAATGTAGCTACAGGGGTTGCCATGGGCGGGGATGCAACCATTGATAATACGGGAGCGGTAACTATTGCCGATTTGGCCATTAGTTCCCCAAAAATAGCACTGAATGCCGTGGGGGAACCACAGCTCGCCAACAATTCCGTTACCTCGGGGATTATTAGGGATGGCGAGGTAAGGACCGGGGACATTTTAAATGGAAATGTTACCGACGCCAAATTGGACAAGGCCAATATTCCCTTGAGTGGATTTGGGCCTGCTGCAGCCGATGTAAGCTTGGGCAACAATAGAATAATCAATTTAGACGACCCACAAGACCCTCAGGATGCCGCTACTATGGCGTATGTAGATGCCCAGATAGGTGGTTCTGCCCAGACAATTGTGAGTACAGATACTCCAACAAATTCCATAACAGCCGGAACGGATGGTGGCGCATATTATGTTGATGGAGATGATGATTCCAATAACGAAATAGAACTCCCGACCGGTGGAAACGCCGGACAAGTACTTTCCACTAATGGCGCTGGTGTTTATACTTGGGTTGATGATGATGGTGGTACTGATACTGATGAGCAACAATTGACACTAGAGGCAGGCAACCTTCTTACTTTAGAAGATGGAGGTACGCCTATCAATCTTACTCCATTTCTTGATAATACCGATAATCAACAATTGACTCTAGAAGCAGGTAACCTTCTTACATTAGACAACGGAGGAACACCGATAAATCTTACTGCTTTTTTGGATAACACCGATTCACAAAACGCGGCTGCAGTCCCGGTAACCGCCACACCAACTAATTATACAGCAGGTACAGCTAATGTAGAAGCACATTTAGCGGGAATAGATGTGGCAATTGGGGCCATAGTAGGTAATCAAGACCTGGCCAGTGTGCTCGGAAATGACAATAGTGCTGGAAACCTTCAAATTAGTGATCTTATGGATCCAACGCTGGACCAAGATGCAGCCACCAAAAAATATGTGGATGACAACATTGTGGCAGCTGGGGGTGGTGTACCAACGGACGAATTAATAACGGCATTCGGACTTAATACTACGACGCTTACTATTACGGAAGATGGTGTTGATTGGCCTGTAGATTTAGACGCTGTGTTTGCAACTGATGCGGAGCTTTCATCTAACATAGCTTTAAAAGAGGATACAGCGAACAAATCAACCGATGTCAACCTGGCGGACGCCACAAATACCCTTTTCCCGACAGAACTAGCGGTAAAGACTTACGTCGACACCCAGATCGCAACCGTATCGGACGATGATATTACCGCAGTCTCATTTGATGGTACGGACCTCACAGTGACCGAAGGCGCCACTTCTTTTTCCGCTGACATCTCGGCACTGGACGATTCCTCGGCCATAGCAACGGTACAGGCAGATGTCGATGCAAACGAAACTGCGGCAAACAACGCCATCGCATTGAAGGAAGATACAGCGAACAAATCAACCGATGTCAACCTGGCGGACGCCACAAATACCCTTTTCCCGACAGAACTAGCGGTAAAGACTTACGTCGATACCCAGATCGCAACCGTATCGGACGATGATATTACCGCAGTCTCATTTGATGGTACGGACCTCACAGTGACCGAAGGCGCCACTTCTTTTTCCGCTGACATCTCGGCACTGGACGATTCCGCGGCCATAGCAACGGTACAGGCAGATGTCGATGCAAACGAGACTGCGGCAAACAACGCCATCGCATTGAAGGAAGATACAGCGAACAAATCAACCGATGTCAACCTGGCGGACGCCACAAATACCCTTTTCCCTACAGAGCTAGCGGTAAAAACTTACGTCGATACACAAATCGCTGGAGCTGCGGCAGATGACGATATTACAGCTGTCACATTTGATGGTACGGACCTGACGGTGACCGAAGGCGCCACTTCTTTTTCCGCTGACATCTCGGCACTGGACAATTCCGCGGCCATAGCAACGGTACAGGCAGATGTCGATGCAAACGAAACTGCGGCAAACAACGCCATCGCATTGAAGGAAGATACAGCGAACAAATCAACCGATGTCAACCTGGCGGACGCTACAAATACCCTTTTCCCGACAGAACTAGCGGTAAAGACTTACGTCGACACCCAGATCGCAACCGTATCGGACGATGATATTACCGCAGTCTCATTTGATGGTACGGACCTCACAGTGACCGAAGGCGCCACTTCTTTTTCCGCTGACATCTCGGCACTGGACAATTCCGCGGCCATAGCAACGGTACAGGCAGATGTCGATGCAAACGAAACTGCGGCAAACAACGCCATCGCATTGAAGGAAGATACAGCGAACAAATCAACAGACGTCAACCTGGCGGACGCCACAAATACTCTTTTCCCTACAGAGCTAGCGGTAAAGACATACGTCGACACCCAGTTAGGGGCAATTTCCGCACCGACCATCGTAAGTGGAGATACAGGGAATCTCATTTCGGCAAGTGGAACCGACGGTGGGGCACTTCTTCTATCAGGTACTGTGCCTAATATCTTTACTACAAATGGGAGTCTATCTGGTCCAAGGACTCTTAATTTAGATGGTAACAATCTAGTTTTGAGTGGTTCTGGAAATGTGGGTATTGGAATCGCCCCAACAGTAAAACTACATGTTGATGGAGATATACTGGCAACTGGCACCATAACTCCTGATTATGTTTTCGAAAAATATTTCCAAGGCAAAAGTATTCTCAATTCCAATTATGAGATGCTTAGTCTAAGCGAAATTGAGGAATATACTAGAACGAATAATCATTTACCAGGTGTTCCCTCTGCCAAGGAAGTTGAACAAAAAGGAGGGATTCTTGTGAATAGAGCTACTGAAATCAACCTCGAAAAAATAGAGGAATTGTTCCTACATACCATAGAGCAGGAAAAGAAAATAGAACAATTAACATCCGAAAACCAATCCCTGTCCGCAGAACTACAGTCGCTCCGCAAGGACATGGATGAAATAAAGGCGTTATTAAAGAATAAGAACTAAGGGGGTTGGCCCAAAGAAGATGAAACGTATAATCAGCATACTCGTATTGATGATAGGGCTAGGCCTACAGGCCCAAACGGCCCTGTACAACAGTGGCAACATCCGTATCCACGATGAGGGACAGATTGGTTTCCACACCGATCTGATCAACAATGCGGCCTTTGACCAGAATTTGGGACTGGCCGGTTTTTATGGCAGTAATACGATCAGTGTTTCCGGCGCCTTTATGCCTGCTTTCTTCGATACCGAGATTGCCAATGACCAAGGGGTATTGCTCAACATCGGTATGAGCGTTAGCTCCAACACCAATTTTGTGGCAGGCAACTTTATGACCCCAAGACTACAACAGGATATTTATTTTAATTTTCTGCAGGATGCCTTTTATGTAGGCGAGGGCGATCTTTCCAAAGTTGACGGCTATGTTACCCTTAACAACGAACAGAATTTTATTTTTCCAGTAGGCGATTCGGAGCAGTTGCGCTCCCTGACCCTAAATAGCAGTGGCACCAATAGCTTTGCCAAATGTGCCTATTATTTTGAAAATCCATCCAACCCTGCCACCTTTCCACAGAGTTTTGATCCCACCAAAAAGCCCAGGACCATGGGCGATATCAGTGAGGTGGAGTTTTGGCATTTGGAGGGCAGTGTTTCTTCCAGCATACAGATCAGCTGGAACGAGCGCAGCAATATGGCCGCCCTTACCGAGGAGGTGGCCAAGATAATTCCGGTAGGTTGGAACATTGGCGGTAAATCCTGGGTTAACCTGGGCGCTGCCTCCGTAGTAGGCGATCTGAACCAGGGCTTTTTAATTTCGGACAATTTTGTACCGGACGATTATGCCATCATCACCTTTGCCGCGGAAGCCACGGCCAAGGAATTGCTTACGCTGGACAATTACCTGGTAACCCCCAATGGGGATGGTGTAAACGATGCCCTATACATTGAGGAACTGGAACTTTCCAATGACGATACCATCAGTATTTATAACCGGCAGGGCCAAAAGGTATATGAGGAGGACAATTATACCAACGGATTCACCGGTTTCTCCAATCTGGACAATTTGGTCATAAACCGTGCAGCCGGATTGCCCAATGGTGTCTACTTCTACGTAATTGCCATGAAGGACCTTAAACTTAACTATCAAGGATTTTTGTATTTGGAACACTGAAAGTTTCAAAGTTGAAAGTTTTATATCCAATTTCCCATATCCAGTATCCAATTTCTAGCAACTAAGCCCCTTTATCCATCATCTTGTATGTATTTACTTACAAGTATTCCATCGATGAACGGCATATTCCTTGGTTCAAATTTTCAACTACGCTGGTACACAACAGCTTTTATTGTATTCACAACATTTATTTAACATTCCTTTATAGGTCAGTTAATTTTGGAGTCATATAGGTTTTTGCACCCCAAACCCCCTTCAATGGACTTTAAAAAATTATTTCTTATACTGATCTTGATGAGTTGCACCTTTGCAACTGCACAAGTAAAAATTGGTGAAAACCCAAACAGCATTAATGCGGCTTCCATAGTTGAATTGGAAAGTACTACCAAGGCGTTTGTACTTACAAGGGTTACCAATTCCCAAATGCAAACCATTAAACCTCTTCGCGGGGCAATGGTCTTTAACACGGATGCGCAATGTGTTTTCTTCTACAACGGAACACAATGGAACAGCCTTTGTACAGGTGGCCCCTCGGCTACCGGAGGTGTAGGCATACAATCTACCGTAGACAATGGCAACGGGACGTTTACCTTCAATTATACAGACGGAACAAATTTTACGACTTCAAACTTAACAGGACCACAAGGTCCTGCTGGTATTAATGGTATAGACGGAGCCAAGGGTGACACTGGAGCCAAGGGAGATCAAGGCGAAAAAGGAGACACAGGTGCCACAGGCCCTCAGGGTATACAAGGAGTAACCGGAGCGACTGGTGAAAAAGGTGAAACCGGAGCCAAGGGCGACCAAGGTGAAAAAGGAGATACAGGGGCCACAGGAGCTCAGGGAATCCAAGGAGCAACTGGAGCAACTGGTGCCAAAGGTGAAACTGGAGCCAAGGGAGACCAAGGCGAAAAAGGAGATACAGGTGCCACAGGAGTTCAAGGAATCCAAGGGGTAACCGGCGCTACAGGCGAGAAAGGTGAAACCGGAGCCAAGGGAGACCAAGGTAAAAAAGGAGATACAGGTGCTACTGGTGCTACTGGTGCTCAGGGAATTCAAGGGGTAACCGGCGCTACAGGCGAGAAAGGTGAGACCGGAGCCAAGGGCGACCAAGGTGAAAAAGGAGACACAGGTGCTACTGGTGCCCAAGGTATACAAGGAGTAACCGGTGCTACAGGAGAAAAAGGTGAAACTGGAGTCAAGGGCGACCAGGGCGAAAAAGGAGATACAGGTGCTACTGGAGCTCAAGGAATACAAGGGGTAACTGGCGCTACAGGCGAAAAAGGTGAAACTGGAGCCAAGGGAGACCAGGGCGAAAAAGGAGATACAGGGGCCACAGGACTTCAAGGAATTCAAGGGGTAACCGGCGCAACTGGTGCCAAAGGTGACAAGGGTGAGACCGGAGCCAAGGGCGACCAAGGCGAAAAAGGAGACACAGGTGCCACAGGAGCTCAGGGAATTCAAGGGGTAACCGGCGCTACAGGCGAGAAAGGTGAGACTGGAGCCAAGGGCGACCAGGGCGAAAAAGGTGAGACAGGTGCTACTGGTGCCCAAGGTATACAAGGCGTAACTGGAGCTACAGGAGAGAAAGGTGAAACTGGAGCCAAGGGAGACCAGGGCGAAAAAGGAGATACAGGTGCCACAGGACCTCAGGGAATTCAGGGGGTAACCGGCGCTACAGGCGAGAAAGGTGAAACCGGTGCCAAGGGAGACCAAGGTGAAAAAGGTGAGACAGGTGCTACTGGAGCTCAGGGAATTCAAGGAGTAACTGGAGCAACTGGTGAAAAAGGTGACAAGGGTGAAACCGGAGCCAAGGGCGACCAAGGTGAAAAAGGAGATACAGGTGCTACTGGAGCTCAAGGAATTCAAGGAGTAACCGGGGCTACAGGCGAAAAAGGTGAAACCGGAGCCAAGGGAGACCAGGGCGAAAAAGGAGATACAGGTGCTACTGGTGCCCAAGGTATACAAGGGGTAACCGGCGCTACAGGCGAGAAAGGTGAGACCGGAGCCAAGGGCGACCAAGGTGAAAAAGGAGACACAGGTGCCACAGGTCCTCAGGGAATTCAAGGGGTAACCGGGGCTACTGGCGAGAAAGGTGAGACTGGAGCCAAGGGAGAACAAGGTGAAAAAGGAGATACAGGTGCCACAGGCCCACAAGGAATTCAAGGTGTAACCGGCGCTACTGGCGAGAAAGGTGAAACTGGAGCCAAAGGCGACCAAGGTGAAAAAGGAGATACAGGTGCTACTGGTGCCCAAGGTATACAAGGGGTAACCGGCGCTACTGGTGAAAAAGGTGAAACCGGAGCCAAGGGAGACCAAGGTGAAAAAGGAGACACAGGTGCTACTGGTGCCCAAGGTATACAAGGAGTAACCGGCGCTACAGGAGAGAAAGGTGAAACCGGAGCCAAGGGAGACCAAGGTGAGACAGGTGCCACAGGCCCTCAAGGTATACAAGGAGTAACCGGTGCTACTGGTGCTCAGGGAATTCAGGGAGTTACCGGCGCTACTGGTGAAAAAGGTGAAACCGGTGCCAAGGGTGAACAAGGTGAAAAAGGAGATACAGGTGCCACAGGCCCACAAGGAATTCAAGGTGTAACCGGAGCTACTGGCGAGAAAGGTGAAACCGGAGCCAAGGGCGACCAGGGTGAAAAAGGAGACACAGGTGCCACAGGTCCTCAGGGAATCCAAGGGGTTACTGGAGCTACAGGAGAGAAAGGTGAGACAGGTGCTACTGGCGAGAAAGGTGAGACCGGAGCCAAGGGCGACCAAGGCGAAAAAGGAGATACAGGTGCCACAGGAATTCAAGGAATTCAAGGGGTAACCGGCGCTACTGGCGAGAAAGGTGAAACCGGAGCCAAGGGAGAACAAGGTGAAAAAGGAGATACAGGTGCTACTGGTGCTCAGGGAATTCAAGGGGTAACCGGCGCTACAGGCGAGAAAGGTGAAACCGGAGCCAAGGGCGACCAGGGTGAAAAAGGAGAGACTGGAGCCAAGGGCGACCAGGGCGAAAAAGGTGAGACAGGTGCTACTGGTCCTCAGGGAATTCAGGGGGTTACAGGAGCGACTGGCGAGAAAGGTGAAACCGGTGCCAAGGGCGACCAGGGTGAAAAAGGAGATACAGGTGCCACAGGTCCACAAGGTATACAAGGAGTAACCGGAGCAACTGGTGAAAAAGGTGAAACTGGAGCCAAGGGCGACCAGGGCGAAAAAGGAGACACAGGTGCCACAGGCCCTCAAGGAATTCAAGGGGTAACCGGCGCTACAGGCGAGAAAGGTGAGACCGGAGCCAAGGGCGACCAAGGTGAAAAAGGAGATACAGGTGCTACTGGTGCTCAAGGTATACAAGGAGTAACCGGAGCGACTGGTGAAAAAGGAGATACAGGTGCTACTGGTGCTCAGGGAATTCAAGGGGTAACCGGCGCTACAGGCGAGAAAGGTGAGACCGGAGCCAAAGGTGACCAAGGCGAAAAAGGAGACACAGGTGCTACTGGTGCTACTGGTGCCCAAGGTATACAAGGCGTAACTGGAGCTACAGGAGAGAAAGGTGAGACTGGAGTCAAGGGTGACCAGGGCGAAAAAGGAGATACAGGTGCCACAGGCCCACAAGGAATTCAAGGAGTAACCGGGGCTACAGGAGAAAAAGGTGAGACTGGAGTCAAGGGAGACCAAGGCGAAAAAGGAGATACAGGCGCCACAGGAGCTCAGGGAATTCAAGGCGTAACCGGCGCTACTGGCGAGAAAGGTGAGACCGGCGCCAAGGGTGACCAAGGCGAAAAAGGTGAGACAGGTGCTACTGGTGCCCAAGGTATACAAGGCGTAACTGGAGCTACAGGAGAGAAAGGTGAGACTGGAGCCAAGGGAGACCAAGGTGAAAAAGGAGACACAGGTGCCACAGGTCCTCAGGGAATCCAAGGAGTTACCGGCGCTACAGGCGAGAAAGGTGAGACTGGAGTCAAGGGAGACCAAGGTGAAAAAGGAGATACAGGTGCTACTGGTGCCCAAGGTATACAAGGAGTAACCGGAGCGACTGGTGAAAAAGGTGAGACTGGTGCCAAGGGCGATCAGGGCGAAAAAGGAGATACAGGTGCCACAGGCCCACAAGGAATCCAAGGGGTTACCGGCGCTACAGGCGAGAAAGGTGAAACTGGATCCAAGGGCGACCAGGGCGAAAAAGGTGAGACTGGAGCCAAGGGCGACCAAGGTGAAAAAGGTGAGACAGGTGCTACTGGAGCTCAGGGAATTCAGGGGGTTACTGGAGCGACTGGCGAAAAAGGTGAAACCGGAGCCAAGGGCGACCAAGGTGAAAAAGGAGATACAGGTGCCACAGGCCCTCAAGGAATTCAAGGGGTAACCGGCGCTACTGGCGAGAAAGGTGAGACTGGAGTCAAGGGAGACCAAGGTGAAAAAGGAGATACAGGTGCTACTGGTGCCCAAGGTATACAAGGAGTAACCGGAGCGACTGGTGAAAAAGGTGAGACTGGTGCCAAGGGCGATCAGGGCGAAAAAGGAGATACAGGTGCCACAGGCCCACAAGGAATCCAAGGGGTTACCGGCGCTACAGGCGAGAAAGGTGAAACTGGATCCAAGGGCGACCAGGGCGAAAAAGGTGAGACTGGAGCCAAGGGCGACCAAGGTGAAAAAGGTGAGACAGGTGCTACTGGAGCTCAGGGAATTCAGGGGGTTACTGGAGCGACTGGCGAAAAAGGTGAAACCGGAGCCAAGGGCGACCAAGGTGAAAAAGGAGATACAGGTGCCACAGGCCCTCAAGGAATTCAAGGGGTAACCGGCGCTACTGGCGAGAAAGGTGAAACCGGTGCCAAGGGCGACCAGGGTGAAAAAGGAGATACAGGTGCCACAGGCCCTCAAGGAATTCAAGGGGTAACCGGCGCTACTGGCGAGAAAGGTGAAACCGGTGCCAAGGGCGACCAGGGTGAAAAAGGAGAGACTGGAGCCAAGGGCGACCAGGGCGAAAAAGGAGACACAGGTGCCACAGGCCCTCAAGGTATACAAGGAGTAACCGGTGCTACAGGAGAGAAAGGTGAAACCGGAGCCAAGGGAGACCAAGGCGAAAAAGGAGATACAGGTGCCACAGGACTTCAAGGAATTCAAGGGGTAACCGGCGCTACAGGCGAGAAAGGTGAAACCGGAGCCAAGGGAGACCAGGGTGAAAAAGGAGATACAGGTGCCATAGGTGCTACTGGTGCCCAAGGTATACAAGGAGTTACCGGCGCTACTGGCGAGAAAGGTGAAACCGGTGCCACAGGCCCACAAGGAATTCAAGGAGTAACCGGCGCTACAGGAGAAAAAGGTGAGACCGGAGCCAAGGGCGACCAGGGCGAAAAAGGAGATACAGGTGCCACAGGTCCTCAGGGAATTCAAGGGGTAACCGGCGCTACAGGCGAGAAAGGTGAAACCGGAGCCAAGGGAGAACAAGGCGAAAAAGGAGATACAGGTGCCACAGGACCTCAGGGAATTCAGGGAGTAACCGGTGCCACAGGAGAAAAAGGTGACAAGGGTGAGACTGGGGCCAAGGGCGACCAGGGCGAAAAAGGTGAGACAGGTGCTACTGGTGCCCAAGGTATACAAGGAGTAACCGGTGCTACTGGCGAGAAAGGTGAAACCGGAGCCAAGGGCGATCAGGGCGAAAAAGGAGATACAGGTGCTACTGGTCCTCAGGGAATTCAGGGGGTAACCGGCGCTACTGGCGAGAAAGGTGACAAGGGTGAGACCGGAGCCAAGGGCGACCAAGGTGAAAAAGGAGATACAGGTGCCACAGGCCCTCAAGGTATACAAGGAGTAACCGGTGCTACAGGAGAAAAAGGTGAAACCGGAGCCAAGGGCGACCAAGGCGAAAAAGGAGATACAGGTGCCACAGGTCCACAAGGTATACAAGGAGTAACCGGTGCTACTGGAGCTCAGGGAATCCAAGGAGCAACCGGCGCTACAGGCGAGAAAGGTGAAACTGGTGCCAAGGGAGACCAAGGCGAAAAAGGAGATACAGGTGCCACAGGACCTCAGGGAATTCAGGGGGTAACCGGTGCTACAGGAGAGAAAGGTGAAACTGGAGCCAAGGGAGACCAAGGCGAAAAAGGAGATACAGGTGCCACAGGACCTCAGGGAATTCAAGGCATAACCGGTGCTACTGGCGAGAAAGGTGAGACTGGTGCCAAGGGAGACCAAGGCGAAAAAGGAGATACAGGTGCCACAGGCCCTCAGGGAATCCAAGGGGTAACCGGCGCTACAGGCGAGAAAGGTGAAACCGGAGCCAAGGGAGACCAAGGTGAAAAGGGTGAGACAGGTGCTACTGGTGCCCAAGGTATACAAGGAGTAACCGGAGCGACTGGTGAAAAAGGTGAAACCGGAGCCAAGGGCGACCAAGGTGAAAAAGGAGATACAGGGGCCACAGGAGCTCAGGGAATCCAAGGAGTAACTGGAGCTACAGGAGAGAAAGGTGAGACTGGAGCCAAGGGAGACCAAGGCGAAAAAGGAGATACAGGTGCTACTGGTGCTACTGGTGCCCAAGGTATACAAGGAGTAACCGGAGCAACTGGTGAAAAAGGTGAGACCGGAGCCAAGGGCGACCAGGGTGAAAAAGGAGATACAGGGGCCACAGGCCCTCAGGGAATCCAAGGGGTTACCGGAGCGACTGGTGAAAAAGGTGAGACCGGAGCCAAGGGCGACCAAGGTGAAAAAGGAGATACAGGTGCCACAGGCCCTCAAGGAATTCAAGGGGTAACCGGCGCTACAGGAGAAA
Source organism: Arenibacter flavimaris (assembly GCF_030291335.1). Taxonomy (NCBI): domain Bacteria; kingdom Pseudomonadati; phylum Bacteroidota; class Flavobacteriia; order Flavobacteriales; family Flavobacteriaceae; genus Arenibacter; species Arenibacter flavimaris. The sequence goes on along the minus strand of NZ_JASWIM010000002.1, from coordinate 158,815 downwards.
AAGGTGACAAGGGTGAGACTGGAGCCAAGGGCGACCAAGGTGAAAAAGGTGAGACAGGTGCTACTGGTGCCCAAGGTATACAAGGAGTAACCGGAGCGACTGGTGAAAAAGGTGAAACCGGAGCCAAGGGAGACCAAGGTGAAAAAGGAGATACAGGTGCTACTGGTGCCACAGGCCCACAAGGAATTCAAGGAGTTACCGGTGCTACTGGTGCCCAAGGTATACAAGGAGTAACCGGAGCAACTGGTGAAAAAGGTGAGACCGGAGCCAAGGGCGACCAGGGTGAAAAAGGAGATACAGGGGCCACAGGTCCTCAGGGAATCCAAGGGGTTACTGGAGCGACTGGTGAAAAAGGTGAAACTGGAGTCAAGGGAGACCAAGGCGAAAAAGGAGATACAGGTGCTACTGGTGCCAAAGGTGACAAGGGCGATAAAGGTGATACGGGAGCTACCGGACCAGCGGGTCCAGCAGGATCTGATGGTATTGATGGTGCCATTGGACCTAAAGGAGATAAAGGAAATACCGGTGCTACCGGTCCAACCGGTGCCGCTGGCACCAACGGAACCGATGGGGCCACTGGACCAACAGGGCCAGCAGGACCAACGGGACCCCAAGGAGATAATATGATCAAAGCTATAGGAAAAATATCGGCAGCTGGTGGAATTATTAAAGCAACAGCAGGAATAACGGTAACCAAATTATCCGGAAAAGGGCATTATAGGGTTAACCTTCCTTCCGGTATGGTCTCCACTGATAATTATATTATTCAATTGACCCAACCAGACCGTAATGGAGCTGGTAACGACAACCCAGGCATAGGATACATTAATCAGACATCCTCCAGTTTTGAAGTCATAATTGGGGATAATGACAATGGAGCGTCCAACCGGGTAAGATTTAATTCTGAATTTATGTTTATGATTCTGGATTTTTAAGAAATGATGAAGAGAATATTTAACCTGATCATATTATTTAATTGTATTATGGCCCTAGAGGCCCAGGTAGATGGCGAGCTGCTGTTGACCGTGCACAACCTTGATGCCACTGAATTGGCTGGTGTTACCGGTCCCAATACAGGTAGTTTGGCATTCAATAGCACTAGCAATTCCTTTACCAACTATGACGGTATTCAATGGACCCAAGCCACAACGGATGTATACCTAGGCGATATTAAGACAGGTTTTGGCAATTCGGACCAGGGTGGTTGGTACGTACTGGATGGAAGAAGAATCAATAGCCTGCCCTCCAATGCCAGAACGGCTGCCTCAGCCTTAGGATTTAGAAGAAGGCTGCCCAATGCCCAAGATAGGGTCCTTAAACAAAGTAACGGGAGTCAAGGTCTTGGTAACACCGGAGGTAGTAATCAAATATCATTGACCCAGGCAAATTTACCCAATGTAAATTTTTCTGGAACCACCTCAGCCAATGGGAACCATAACCACCGCGTGTCCGGTTATTTTAGTGATGAGAGAATAAGAAACAATGTTGATGCCTACAGAAATTTATTATTGGCAGGAGGTGGAACCATTTCCAGCACAGACGGCGATCACGATCACAGTTTTACGGTAAATAGTGGTGGGTCATCCAGTGGCATAAACCAATACCAACCCTTTATTGTGGTAAATACATTAATTTATTTAGGCGAATGAAACATAACTTATTAATTCTTCTGATAATCATTTTGGTGTTTCCCTATTCCAGGGCACAAACGCCGAGCGCCGAGGAATTGGTTACTATTCATTCCGTAGCCAATAGTACCGGCATGAACAGTATAAGCGGTGCCTCCGCCGGAGCTTTGGTATTTAATCTAGCCGATAAGAACCTATATATTTATGATGGAACAACTTGGCAGTTGGTTGGTGGCAACGGACCGGAAATTGGACGAACAAAACACAGTTTCCAAGCTACGGATCACGGTGGATGGTATTTACTTAATGGAAGATCGTTAACCAGCCTCTCCACTTCCGCAGCCAGTGCAGCCAATAGCATAGGGATTACAGGAAATCTCCCCAACGCCACGGACCGCGTCCTAAAACATCCAAAATCGGGGGAAAGCCCTGGCGATATAGGGGGCGAAGCTAGCACTACCCTAACCCAGGCCAACTTGCCCAATGTAAACTTTAGTGGTTCCACGAGTAATGATGGCAACCACAATCACGACTTTTCGGGCTATTTTTCCTGGGAATCCATCAGACATAGTGCTGATGCCTATAGGAATATTTTGCTTAGTGGAGGAAGTAACAATACCAATACCACGGGCAACCACACCCATACTGTAAATGTTAGCAGTGGAGGTTCCGATCAGCCTTTCGAACAGTATCAACCTTATTTGGTAGCAAATACCTTTATATATCTAGGCGTATAATTCAAAATAAATCTATCTGTAACCAATGACCAAAAGAATTGATCCTACCATTCCCAAAAATAATACCGCTCCCACTAATCCAAGGATTCGTGTGGTATACGCTTATATTATGGCTGTATTGTTTTTTGCTACCTCCTTTGTAACCCAGGCCCAAATAGACCCGGAATTACTATTGGGGCTGCATAGTGCCAGCACTACGGAGATGAATGCAATCAGCGGATCTATTACAGGCTCCATGCTCTACAATACCACAGATAAAAAAATATACTTTTACAATGGAACCAATTGGACAGCCCCCTCCAATGACAACTGGTTGTTGGACGGGAATACGGCAGTTGCAGGAGCCTCTTTTTTAGGAACTAAAAATGATGTGGCCATGGACATTAGGTCCAATAATACCAGCATTCTGAAATTTGGTCGTAGGCAAACCCTTGGATTGGTTCAAAATTATCCGGATTATACGGACCAAAATCAGTATTTAACCTACCTACAAGGGAACAATGGTGTATCTGCCCTTCAATTCCAGGCGGATGGGGCATCTTTTTACAAACCTATGTTCTTTACAAATTCTGATGGTAATTTTAGACTTAAGGGCAGTGCTGCCGGAACCGATTTATTTGAGATCGGATCTGCCGGCACTTCAAATAACGGAGAGGTAGAATTTATTATCGGCGACGACGGAGCGGAACCCTTTATCTTTAAACGATATGATTATAGGGATGGTTTGCTCAAAGAACTTTTCCGGGTACAGGGAAGTACCGATTCCCAAAATGCACTGCCCAGGGTAGGTGTCAATACCGGATCGCTTGCCAATTCAACCTTACAGGTAAACGGCTCCCTATCTACCGCCATTACCACTGCCGGAAGTAATCTAAGCCTGAACGAAAGCCATCATACCGTGGTGATAAATTCTAATATATCCATTACCCTCCCCGCGGCAAATGGAGCAACGGGTAGAGTATACGTCTTAAAAAATATTACACAGCAAACTTTGACCGTTGGTTCCTATATAAATGAATTGGGGGATCCAACTACCGAATTAACTCCCAAAACCGTTATCTGGTTACAGAGTGACGGGACCCAATGGCAATTGATCAATCGCCTGGGCGGTCTGAACGGAAATGGAGGCAGTGACCCTGACGGCACCTTGACCACAGATTTAACCGTTTATACCTTCCAGGATCAATGGAACAGCGGATTTCAATTACAATTCGGGAATAGGACCAATTCCCCAATAGATTACAGGATCGTAGTTGAAAATGTCCCCTATGATACCATCCCAAACCTAAATTTAGGCAACCATACCCATGAGGTAATAGATAACGGGAATGGTACCTATAACCATATATTTGGAAGCACACAGGCACTAGGGGCCTATGACAGTACCACCATAAGAGGATCCAGGGTTTCCCCCAGGGGCATTGGGGATAGCTGTAACTGTGTCTCATTTTATAAACTGTAACGAACTAAAAAATATTGAACATGTATCCAGTGAAGTTAATCAGGAAATACCCAGTTTTATAAGCTTTAGGCAGCTCAAAAATGATATATCATGAAAAAAAGGCCTGCCAGGTAAGAGTTAAAAGCAAATAATTGGATAAACACAACAAACAATGCTAAAGTCACCCATATTTCCAAAACCTTATGAACTGTATTAAAAACATATTTATTACAATGATATTCATAGGTGTATTGTTAGGTAATGCACAGGATGCAGTACATAACTATGGCAATATTCAAATCCATGAAACCGCCAAGGTAGGTTTCCATATGGACGTCATAAACGATGGCACCTTTGATGAAAATTTAGGGTTGGTGGGCTTTTATAGCGATAAGGACCCCTTGACCATCTCGGGAGGCTTTACCCCTGTTTTTTATGATTCCGAGGTGGCGGTGAATGACGGACTTTATCTTGAAACAAGCGTTGGGATACTTAATAATTTCAACTTTATAGACGGAGACGTATTTACACCTAGGGACCGCTCCAACGTATACCTAAACTTTTCCGATGATTCGTTTTATGTAGGAGAGGGAAACACTACCAAAATTGACGGTTATGGAGCTATTGCCAATAAGGACAGTTTTACTTTTCCCGTTGGCGATGAAGGCCGTGTTCGTCCCTTGACCATAACTTCGGAAAGCGTTAATGCCTTGGCCAAATGCGCTTATTTCTATGTTGGGCAGGATAAACTATCCAGTTTCAATGAAAATTTTGATCCGGGCATTAGGGATTTTAATGTAGCTGTAGTTAGCAACGAGGAATTTTGGCGCTTGGAAGGAGACACCCCTAGCACAGTTACTTTGAGCTGGGATAACAGGAGCAATATAAGTAATCTTGGAGAGTATATTAGTGACCTTATAGTGGTAGGCTGGAGTAAAAGTGAACAGAAATGGATGAACCTGGGAAATTCGGACTTGCAAGGGGAGTCTTCCTTTGGATCGTTAAGTTCGGATACCTTTGTTCCCAATGATTACGAAATAATTACAATTGGTGGGGCCCTTGATCTAAATGAAAGCCTTACCACCATAGAATTGGGCAATTATTTTTTAACACCCAATGGGGATGGCACCAACGATTACCTGGTAATTGACGGCATAGAGGAATCTCCCAACAATCTACTGCAAATCTTTAATAGATATGGTGTTTTGGTATATTACAAAGAAAACTATAACAACGAATTTGAAGGGATTTCCAACCGAAATATGTTGGTCAATGGCGATACAGGACTATCCTCGGGGGTATATTTTTACATTATAACCTTAAACAATTTAAAAATAAAACATCAGGGCTATTTGTACCTGTCCCAAAATTCGGAGAATTAATTTAAAGGACCGTTGCATACGCCTATTTGTTGTCCCCTTTTATCAGGGTAGAACAACAGTAAAGTATTACTTGTCCAAGGAAACCTGCCACCCTTACACCCCCTTACCCTTTGTCGTAATTCCACCCCGGTCCGAACCAAATCTTGCAGAAATTAAGTAACTTTATAATTTCAATTTTATCCATAGGTCCCAAATTATATGGCAAATTATCCATTCAATGTAAAACGTGGCAGAATTTTTGGGGTATTTGGAGTGCTTATAATTAAATAATTATTACGCTATGCAAAGAAGATCTTTTATTAAAAAAAGTAGCTATACCGGAATAGCGCTTTCACTATTGCCAAGCCTCACGCTATCCCAGGATACAATTTATTCCGTAGACGAACTAATGGGCAAAGTGGATATTGAACTATACGGCAAGGACATCAACCTGAGAAAGGAAGCCCATGACGCCTTTGTAGAGATGAAAAGGGCAGCCTATAGTGATGGTATGGATCTAAAAATTGTATCCAGTTATCGTAATTTTTATCGTCAGGAGGGTATTTGGGAACGTAAATATTTACAATATACCGAGGAAAAAGGGATGACCAAATTAGGTGCCATTGAAAAAATTATAGAATATTCTACCATCCCGGGCACCAGTAGACATCATTGGGGAACGGACATAGACATCATTGACGGCTATCCAAAGACCACAGGGGACGTGTTGGTACCCGAAAAATTTGAGGAAGGCGGTCCCTTCGCGCTTTTAAAAAAATGGATGGACGACAATGCAAACAAATATGGCTTCTATTTAGTGTATACCGATAACCCCAAAAGAAAGGGATTTAAATACGAACCATGGCATTATAGCTATGCTCCTATTTCCATCCCCATGCTAAAGTCCTTTAGACGAAAGAATATTTTTAAACTGCTGTTGGAGGAAGATATCATTGGAAAGGAAAACTTCACCTCAGGATTTCTTAAAGGCTATATTCAGAACAATATTTTAGACATTAACCCAGACCTTCTCTAAATAGTTTTTTGTAATTTCATAACTATACCATAAAAAACACAGATGAGAAGAGGTAGTTGGAAAATTAGGATATTCATAGGCTTGGCAATCGTGGCCTTCGCTTTTGTACAGCGCTGCAATAACAGGGAGGAAAACCCTTATACCGGTAGGGTCCAGAACATAAACATGAGTACGGATCAAGAAGTAGCCATTGGCCTGCAAAGTGCTCCCGAGGTGGCCCAACAATATGGCGGTCTATATCCTGATGAACGACTACAGTCTTTTGTAGATCAGTTGGGAAATAAACTGGTAAACAATAGTATTGCCAGGGAAACACCATATAAGTATGATTTTCATTTATTGGCAGATGAGCAGACCATCAATGCCTTTGCCCTACCCGGTGGACCTGTTTTTGTAACCTACGCCCTCTTCTCCCAATTGAACGAAGCACAACTCGCCGGAGTATTAGGACATGAGATTGGGCATGTAATTGGTAGGCACTCTGCAGAAAGAATTGCGGATAGCAACTTTTGGCAGACCATAAGCATGGGAGCATCGGTAGGTGCCGATGCTGGTGGAATTGTCAATAGCATTGGCCAAAACACCCTCTTGACCAACGGCAGGGACGATGAATTGGAAAGCGATGAACTAGGGGTGCTTTTTATGATACAATCCGGTTACGACCCCTATGAAATGATCAAGGTAATGGAAATACTAAAAGCTGCCGGTGGACCCAATAGAGTCCCCGAGTTTCAGAGTACACATCCGGACCCCGATAATAGAATTGAACGGATAAAAGAAGCCATTGAGCGAATTAAAGGGCAACAATAACCAATTTCCCTTTCCAAGATTAGTATTTAAGTCGATTATTAGTATATTGCACCAGATCCAAATCTTATTACCTAGAAAACTTTACCCCTTATAGCTTTGATTTACAATCATCTAAATGAGACTATATGGGAACTTTATTACATTTTAAGAACATTTATTTAGCGGCATTCGAAAATTGTAAACCAGAATTTGTAGTAGTATTTTTAAAGATCTACTCCGTTTTCTGTGTGGCAATGTTATCCATGGCACTCTATGCATTTGCATTTAGAGCCTTTACCGGATTTGAATTCTAGATCATCAAGATTTGCTCTTTTACCTGAACACTATAAAGCAAATTGAAGCAATAAAAAAACCTATCGATTATTTTCGATAGGTTTTTTTTAAATGCATGCACTACAACTATTTCTTCTGTAGGCTGGCATTGATTACTTCCAGGGCCTCGGTGGCATTGGACAGTTCTGCGTGTTTTTTTGCGTTGTAACCATTATCGCACTTAATTTTAAGATCGGCTCCATTGGCAATAAGGAGTTCCAAAATCTCAACCTTATTGTAACGTGCGGCAAAGATGGCAGGTGTTTTTCCCAAAGATTTTTGGTTAACATCCTCACCTAACTCAATTAGTCGCTTTACGGTTTCCAAATCCCCCTTAATGATAGCCTTGCAGAAAGAGCTTAGATCACCCGGGTTGCCAAATAAAGCCGTTTCATTAATAGCATAGATACTGTTACTACTTTCAGCGCGAACGCCCGCAACCATAAACAATAATGCCATGGTGACTGTTAAGACTGTTTTTCTCATGATGAATAAGATTAATAAGTTGTTATTGATTACCATAACAGACTCCATTTGGTTAAATTTGTTTCACTTTTTTGGGTTAAATAACAAAATTTTAACAAAAAGCCTTCTTTTGACCCATCACTTAAAAAATAATCTTCAAGGGGCCTAAAATTTTCAAAAAAGCTGTCCCAAATTCTAGCAATCCAAATACAATAGTTATATTTTTGACATCACCAATAAACAAATCATGAATAAAAAAGTAATTTTAATGATTTTGGATGGATGGGGTAAATCCCCAGACCCTAAAGTCTCCGCTATAGACAATGCCAACACCCCCTTTATAGACTCCCTTTATACCAAATACGCCAATTCCAATCTCTTGACCGACGGAATGAATGTAGGATTGCCGGAAGGACAAATGGGCAACAGTGAGGTAGGCCATATGAACCTGGGTGCCGGCCGAATTGTATACCAAGATCTGGCAAAGATAAACTTGGCTATCGATCAGGATACCTTAAAGGATGAGCAGGTGCTAAAAGATGCACTACTTTATGCCAAAAACAATGATAAACCGGTCCATTTCCTAGGATTGTTGAGTGACGGGGGCGTACATAGCCACACCTCACACCTCAGGGGGCTTATTGATGCCAGCGAAAGTTACGGCCTTAAGAACACATTTATCCACGCCTTTAGTGATGGCAGGGACGTAGACCCCAAAAGTGGGATAGGGTATGTGGAAGCATTAAACAAATATTGCTCCGATAAGAATGCCAAGTTGGCCAGTGTTATTGGCCGCTATTATGCCATGGACAGGGATAAAAGATGGGAACGGGTAAAATTGGCCTACGACCTATTGGTGAATGGTGAGGGCCAAAAAACAAAAAATATTGAAGAATCCATATTGGCCAGTTATGAATCCGGTATTACGGATGAGTTCCTAAAACCTTTATTGGTCACTGATGATGAAGGATCCCCTTTATCCACAATTAAAAATGGTGATGTAGTTATCTTTTTCAATTTTAGGACAGACCGTGGCAGGGAACTTACCCAAGTGCTTAGTCAAGAGGACATGCACGAACTAAACATGCACAAACTGGATCTATACTATGTAACCATGACCAATTACGATGATTCCTATAAGGGAGTGAAAGTAATTTATGACAAGGATAATATTAGTGAAACTTTAGGGGAAACCTTGGCCAAAGCCCACAAAAAACAGATTAGGATTGCGGAGACCGAAAAATATCCCCATGTAACCTTCTTTTTTAATGGTGGCAGGGAAATTCCTTTTGAAGGGGAACAACGAATTTTATGTCCGTCACCCAAGGTAGCTACCTATGATTTAAAGCCAGAGATGAGCGCCTACGAGATAAGGGATGCCATCATTCCGGAATTGAACAAAGGCGAGGTGGATTTTGTTTGTCTCAATTTTGCCAACCCCGATATGGTAGGCCATACCGGAGATATGCAAGCCGCCATTAAGGCCTGTGAAACCGTGGATAGCTGTGCGGAATCGGTAATAACGGCAGCCTTGGCAAACGGTTATACCACCTTGGTCATTGCGGATCATGGAAATTGCGAGACCATGGTAAATCCGGACGGTAGCCCCAATACGGCACACACCACCAATCCAGTTCCCTTAATTTTGGTGGACAAGGAATTAAAGACTATAAAAGATGGGGTTTTAGGTGATATTGCACCAACCATCCTTAAGCTGATGGGGGTTCCACAACCGGCCTTAATGACAAGAAAACCCTTGGTATAATAATTTTTGAAATTTCAATACATTTGCCAGTACCCCCAAAGGTGAATTTTTAAAAGTATTGTTTTACATTTGCAATCTATGATAAAGATCAAGACTCTAGAAGAGATCGAATTAATGCGCGAAAGTGCATTGATCGTAAGCAAGACCTTGGGAATGTTGGCCAGTGAGGTAAAGCCGGGTGTAACCACCTTACAGCTGGACAGTTTGGCGGAAGCTTTTATAAGGGATCACGGAGGTGTCCCAGGTTTTTTGGGATTGTACGATTTTCCCAACTCCCTGTGCATGAGTCCCAATGCCCAGGTAGTTCACGGAATTCCCAACAACACCCCTCTTGTTGAAGGCGATATTATCTCTATAGATTGTGGAGTCCTTAAAAACGGATTCTATGGCGATCATGCCTACACCTTTGAGGTTGGGGAAGTTGAGGCCGAAACAAAAAAATTATTACAGGTCACCAAAGAATCCCTTTACGCAGGAATTCGTGAATTTAAGGTTGGAAATCGAGTAGGCGATGTAGGTTACGCCATTCAACAATATACAGAAAGCCAGGGTTATGGCGTTGTTAGGGAACTGGTCGGTCACGGATTGGGCAGGGAAATGCACGAAGATCCCGAAATGCCCAACTATGGCAAACGGGGAAGGGGCAAGAAATTTGTGGAAGGCATGGTAGTGGCCATAGAGCCCATGATTAATTTGGGCACTAGAAGAATAAAACAACTAAAGGACGGTTGGACCATTCTAACGGCCGATAATAAACCAAGCGCACATTTTGAGCATGATGTAGCCATCATTGATGGAAAACCAGAGATATTATCCACCTTTGCCTATATCTATGAGGCCTTGGGGATACAAAGTGATGAGGAAGCGGAGTTCCGCCAAAAGGCATTGGTGCTTTAACACTATAGGGGCTTCTTCAGGCTGTAACAAGTAAAGGACTACAGTACCACATATCTTTCTAGGTCAAAGAGTGCCATGGGCGTATAAAGCCATTAAAAATTACCTCTTGATAAATTTTGGTGAATTTCCTTTATTTCTATGGTAAATCCAGTAAAGCACTTTGAAAAAATTATTTAAATACATCTTAAATACCATCCCCCGGCCCATTCTTATTAAATTAAGCTATTGGGTGCGTCCCATTATGGCCCTTGGCATGCGGGGCGATCGATATACCGACCCCATTGATGGAAAAAAATTCAAAAGCTTTCTCCCCTATGGTTATGAACATCCCAGGGAAAATGTATTATCGCCCTCTACCCTATCTTTGGAACGGCATCGCTTATTGTGGCTCTATTTGAAAAATGAGACCAATTTTTTTACGGACCACCTTAAGGTCTTGCACTTTGCTCCCGAACAAGCCTTTTACAAAAGGTTCAGAAACCTAAAGAACATATCCTACACCACCACCGATCTAAATTCGCCCCTGGCCGATGTAAAAGCGGATATATGCAATCTTCCCTTCCCCGAAAATTCCTTTGACGTCATATTTTGCAACCATGTGCTGGAACATATTCCCGATGACACCCAAGCAATGAAAGAAATGTACAGGGTACTAAAACCTGGAGGATGGGGCATTTTTCAAATCCCACAAGACTTGAATAGGGCCGTTACCTATGAGGATAATAGTATAACGGACAAAAAGGAAAGGGCCAAAATATTCGGCCAGTACGACCATGTCCGAATTTACGGAAGGGATTACTTTGCAAAGCTTAGATCTGTAGGCTTTAAGGTAGTGGAAGTTGATTACACCAAAAAGCTATCCGATGCCGAAGTGGACCATTTTAGATTGGCCAAAGGTGAGATTATCCCCTTGGTTGCCAAATAACTACTCCAAGATATTCTCCTTAAAACCGTTGGTCATATATTCCAAGACCTTTCCCTCTGGGTCCAAATAGATAATATAGCCTTCCAATTCTTTATGTTGTGCCAATATTGTTTTTGTTTTCTCCAAATCCATGGCCATAAAAGAAGTGGCAAAGGCATCGGCAGTGGCACAATCATTTGCCATTACACTTGCTGCCAGGATATTTGAATTCTTGGTATAACCAGTTTTGGGATCGATGGTATGGACATATTTGGCACCGGTTTCTGGATCAATTTTGAATTTTCTATAATTTCCAGAGGACGCCATGGCAATGTCTTTCATATACAAAGTTCTTTTATAGGTCCTGCTTTCCTCCATCATGGGATCATCAATGGCCACTACCCATCTTTTTCCCTTGATCCTGTTCTCCCCTTGTGCCACCAACTCGCCCCCTACTTCGACCAAAAAATGGGCAATACCTTTATTCCTTAACAAAACTGCCAGACGATCTACCGCATAACCTTTGGCTATGGCGTTAAAATCGAAATAGATGGCAGGGTCCGCTTTTTTGATCCTATGGTCCAAATTAATGGCCACTTTGTTGAAACCCACGTAATCCAAAAGGCTATCTACCTTAGTACTGTCCATTTTCAACTCCGCACCTGGGCCAAAGCCCCAGGCGTTCACCAAAACCCCTACGGTTGGATCAAAATAACCATCCGTGGCTTCAAATACTTTGGCAGAAAGCTCAAAGACCTCCCTGAACATTGCATCCACAACAATGGTGGAATCCCCTGCATTTATTCTTGAGATGTCGGAAGTGGGTATGTAAGTGGACATCGACTGATTTAAAACTTGAAAAAGGGAATCTATTTCCCGTTCAAAATTCAATTCAGACTTGGACAAATAAGTGATGTTGTAGGAAGTTCCAAGAGCCGAGCCAGAACTCACATTCTTTACCCATTTAGTCTCACTGCTCCCACACCCTGCCCCCAACAGTATTAAAAAAAATAATGCTATACGGAATCCTTTATATTTTGATAAGTCCATCATATTCCAACACATAAGCTTCATTAAGATAAACCGGTAGGCTTCTATCCTCCGCATTGTAGAGACCAACCCCGGCATAATAGGCCTCACCGTTTTGGGCAAGGGCATGATCCTTAATTTTCTGCATTAGGGACCTGTCGTATTCCCTTGGATCCTGTGGATGCGGCACAGAGCGCACCACTATAAAAAATAACTTTTTATCCTTAAGACAGACAAACTGTGGATTGCGTTTGGGTTTGCTATTAACTCCCATAAACTCGAATCCTTCGGCTTCCAATTGTTTTCCAACAATGTTCATCGCCAAATTGTGCAATTCCTGTTCCGTTAAGGGCGTACTCATTGTCTTTACTTTAAGTTCCTACACCAAAAACAAATTCTGGCCTATTCACAACATGCTTATAAAAAAAACCTGTCAGGTTTTGAAAACCTGACAGGTCTATAATTAGACCTTCAAGGTCTTGGAATTCAGGAAGGTTATAGATTAACCTCCAAAATCGTCAAATCTAATATGTTCATCAGGGATTCCGAAATCCTCTCCCATTTTTTGAACAGCCTTGTTCATCAATGGCGGTCCACAGAAATACAATTCTATATCTTCCGGCGATTCGTGATGGTTCAAATAATTTTCTATTACACAGTTGTGAATAAATCCTACGAAACCATCTCCTGGCGCATCAATGTTCTCTTTCACTTTCCAGTTGTCCTCTGGCAAGGGCTCGGATAGTGCCAAATAGAATTTGAAGTTTGGAAACTCCTTTTCCAGTTTGTAAAAATGATCCAAATAAAACAATTCGCGCTTAGACCTACCTCCGTACCAATAGGTAACTTTTCTGTTGGTCTTTAAGGTGTTGAACAGGTGATATAAATGCGAACGCATTGGCGCCATTCCTGCACCACCACCAACATACAGCATCTCTGAATCGGATTCGTTGATAAAGAACTCACCGTAAGGTCCGGAAATTACCACAGGGTCTCCTTTTTTCAAATTGAAGATATAGGAAGATGCAATCCCGGGATTTACATCCATCCAACCGTTTTTGGCCCTATCCCATGGTGGGGTTGCAATACGAACGTTCAACATAATCTCCCTTCCTTCAGCAGGATAAGAGGCCATTGAATAGGCTCTTTCCACAGTTTCAGGATTCTTCATGACCAGAGGCCATAGGTTAAACTTATCCCATTCTGCCTGAAACTTATCAGGGGTTTCGTGCTCTTCCGGATGCGCGGTGATATCCATTTCAGAGAATTTCACCTCACATGGGGGAATTTCAATCTGAATATATCCACCGGCCTTATACCCCATATCTTCAGGAATTTCAACAACAAATTCCTTAATAAAGGAAGCTACGTTGTAATTACGAACCACTGTTCCCTGCCATTTTTTAATTCCGAAAACTTCTTCTGGAATAGTGATTTCCATATCCTGTTTCACTTTCACCTGACAGGCCAAACGAGCGCCATGGTTCAATTCCTTTTTGGAAAAATGTGGCGTTTCTGTTGGAAGGGCTTCCCCTCCACCGGAAAGTACGTGACATTCACACTGAATACAGGTTCCTCCGCCTCCACAGGCAGAAGGAAGAAATATTTTTTGGTTCCCCAAAGTGGACAACAGGGACCCCCCTGAACCTACTTCAATTTTCTTTTCACCATTAATCGTAATGGTTACCGGGCCTGATGGGGATAATTTCTCCTTGGTAAACAGTAATAATGCCACCAATAATAACAATAGTATTAAAAAAGCAACTACCGTTATCAGTATTGTTCCAATTGTACTTGTAGCTAAAATCATTTTTACTCGTTTATTATAGCGTTGTTATAAGAAACCGTATTTTCTTTGGTTTCCTCAATTATTTTATCTTCCTCTACCTTTTGGGCCGTATTCTGCTCTACTTCTTTTGGAGCTTCATCACCACCTGTCAACATACCGCCAAAACTCATAAAACCAATAGCCATAAGTCCAGTGATTATAAAGGTAATCCCAAGACCCCTGAGTGGGGCAGGAACATTGGAGTATCTGATTTTTTCACGAATGGCAGCAATGGCCAAAATAGCCAAAAACCAGCCAATTCCAGAACTTAGTCCGTAATTGAAGGCCAGTCCCAAGGTTTGGATATCCCTGGACTGCATAAACAACGAACCTCCCAAGATGGCACAGTTAACAGCAATAAGCGGTAAAAATATACCCAATGAATTATAAAGTGCAGGGGAAAATTTCTCCACAACGATCTCTACCAATTGCACCATAGTTGCTATGGTAGCTATAAAGAGTATAAAAGATAAAAAGCTTAGGTTATAATCGGCGTACTCAGGTCCCAACCAGGCCAAGGCCCCATCCCGTAACAGATACTGATCCAACAACCAGTTTAGGGGAACCGTTACCGCCAATACAAAGATCACAGCTGCTCCAAGACCAACTGCAGTAGTCACTTTTTTAGAAACGGCAAGGTAGGAACACATTCCTAAGAACGTGGCAAATACCATATTATCTATAAATATGGATTTAAAAAATAATTCTACATGTTCTAACATAACATTCTATACTTATGATGACTACTAGTTTTCCTCTATTAAAGCTTTGTTGCGTGAACGTTGCACCCATATAATGAGGCCAACAACGATCAGGGCCATGGGGGACAACAACATAAATCCGTTGTTCTCATATCCAATGGCATATAAACCTGTTTTTTCAATGGGATCTCCCAAGACCTTATACCCAAGTAATGTACCTGAGCCCAATAGTTCCCTAAAAAATCCAATTATGATCAATATTAAACCATATCCGGCAGAATTCCCTATACCATCCAAGAAGGACCTCCAAGGTCCGTTGGCCAAGGCGAAGGCTTCAAAACGCCCCATAATGATACAGTTGGTTATGATAAGCCCTACGAAAACAGAAAGTGTTTTACTCAATTCGTAAGCAAAGGCCTTTAGCACCTGATCTACCATAATTACAAGGGCGGCAACAACCACCAATTGTACAATAATTCTAATTTTGGACGGTATAATGTTCCGCATTAAGGAAATAACGACATTTCCCATGCCCAATACGAACATAACCGATAGGGCCATTACTATGGACGCCTTTAATTCTGCTGTAATTGCCAAGGCGGAACAAATTCCCAATACCTGGATGGTAATAGGGTTATTATCGGCCAATGGGTCTAATATTAGACTCGTATCTTTTTTTGAAAGTAGTGCCATAGTTTAATTTTTAGCTCTTATTGATTCCAAATAGGATTTATATAATTTTACGCTTTCCTTAATCATTGCGGAGAGGCCGTTACCGGTAATGGTTGCTCCTGCCAATGCATCAACTTCATTATCATCCTTGATTTCATTGGTTGGGTCGTTATTTCCCTTGGCAACTGCAATTCCCGCATATTCAGTACCCTTTAATATGGATTCTCCTGCAAAATCGTCCATAAAATAGCGCTGTTTGATATTGGCTCCCAAGCCCGGGGTTTCTCCCTTATGGTCAAAATACACGCCTTTTACCACTAAATTATTATCCAGGGCAACGAATCCCCATATAGCATCCCAAAGACCTTTGCCCCTCATAGGAATGATATAATACTTTGATCCGTCCTTTTCTCCAATAAACAAGGGCAACTTTCTTGTTTTGCCGGCTTTGGCCTCGGTTTCCTGTTTCTTAAGGTCTATTAGATAGGCATTGTCATCCTTTGTAATCTTATCCCCTTCAATGACCAATTGTTCCTTGATATATTTTTTAAATTCCCCGGCGACCTTATCGGTAGAAACAAAATTGACACTTCCTTCGTCCTCATTTTCGTTTACGCCCATGGCATAAAGAATATTCTGTTGCTTCTCCAGTCTTTCGTTCTCCTGGATCTTTTCACTCAAAGAGGAGGCAAAAAATGCCAAAAGAGACCCAACAATGACCACCATAATGGCGGCGAAAATAACGGTGTAACTATTTTTATCTGTATTAACTGCCATGATTATACTGTTTCTGCTTTTAATTCCTGTGCTTTTCCTTCTCCGTCCCTGGGCAAAATAGTAGCGTTCTTAGCCCGCTTCAATCTTTTATTTATATTCCCCCTAACCACATAGTGATCAATAGTTGGGGCAAAAACGTTCATCAACAAAATAGCCAGGAATACGCCTTCTGGATAAGCAGGGTTGAATACCCTTATCAATACCGAAATAAATCCTATAAAGAATCCATAATACCATTTGCCCTTATTGGTCTGTGCACCGGTAACCGGATCGGTTGCCATATATACTATACCAAAGGCCAAACCACCCACGATCAAATGCTGCCAAAATGCAAAACTCATTAATCCGTAGAACTTACTTGTTTCGGTTATCCAGCCCGCATCTACCACTCCGTTAAAGATAAGACCCATAATCAGGGCTCCTATTACGGCACTCACCATAATTCTCCAACTGGCAATCTTACTATAGATCAAGAACAGTCCGCCCAACAAAATAAGTATTGTAGAGGTTTCCCCAACAGATCCCGGAATAAATCCAAAAAACATATCCGAAACGGAATAAGACATTTCTGCCTCCTTACCCTGAGCCAAATAACCCAAAATGGTTTCCCCGGAAATAGCGTCCGGGCCACCGGCCAGGTCCACCGCCTGATGCACCCACACCTTATCCCCACTCATCCAGGTGGGATAGGCAAAGAATAAGAATGCCCTAATGGTAAGCGCAGGGTTCAAAATATTCATTCCCGTACCTCCAAAAACTTCTTTCCCGATAACCACTCCAAATACTACGGCCACGGCCAACATCCACAAGGGGGTATCTATAGGTACGATCAAGGGAACCAACATACCGGTAACCAAATATCCTTCCTCCACCTCATGGCCTTTAATTACGGCAAACAAGAATTCTACCGCCAGTCCAACCGCATAGGAAACGATTACCAAAGGCAGCACGGTCCATGCCCCCATAATAAAATTCTCCCAAGTAAGGAAGTTACCAAACAGGGAAGCTTGCCTTACAACGCCATTGGCAGCATCCACAGCTGCATAGTGCTGATAACCCGCATTGAAAATTCCAAATATAAGCACAGGCACCAAAGCCAAGATCACCGTATTCATCGTACGCTTAAGATCATCCACGGCACGTACATGGGACCCAGAATGTGTAGTTTCGTTGGGAGCATACAAAAAGGTATGGATTGCATTGAATGCAGGGGCCATTTTTTTACCCTTGTACTTCTCCTTTAGGTTATGTAAATTACTTTTTAAGCTCATCTTTTATCCTATTTCTTTATATAATAAATCCAACCCTTCCCTAATAATCTGCTGATGGGGCTGTTTAGAGATGCAAATAAATTCTGTAAGTGAAAAATCTTCGGGAGCAACTTCGTAAAGACCCAACTGTTCCATTTCATCCAAGTCCTTCACCATACAAGCTTTTAGAAGTTGTAAGGGGTATATATCCATTGGAAAAACCTCTTCGTACAATCCCGTTACCACAAATGCCCTGTGTTCACCATTGGTATTGGTATCCAAATCGTATTTCTTTTTGGGCTGCAACCAAGAGAAGGTCAAGGCCCTTGTTGAAGATATTTTATTGAAAACAGGCTTGTTCCATCCAAAAAATTCGTAATCATCCCCTTCGGGAATTGCCGTTACGGTATTGTTATAATGCCCTAAATACCCATCCGGTTTTGTTTTCGAACCTGTAAGGACATCCCCATTGATCACCCTGAAGTTTTCGGTATTCACACCACTGGCATATAGAAAGGTGGCTATTTCCGACCCTATTCTGGTAGTGTAATATTTTGGAGCCTTAACGCTAGACCCAACCAGGGCCACGACCCTTTCAGGATTATATCGTCCCGTTATCAGAAGCTCCCCTATAATTACAAGGTCCTGTGGCGTTATTGTCCAAACCACTTCACCTTTGTTAATGGGGTCTATTTTATTGATCTGGGTACCTACCAGACCTGCTGGATGGGGACCGGAAACCTTATGTATTTCAGCTCCTTCCATTTTGGAAAAAATAGACTCTTTACCTTTGCCAACAGAGACATGTACCTTTCCGGGAGTTAATTTTCCCAGGACAGTAATTGCTGCCTGAATTTCATTTTCCTTACCCTTTAATGCGTAATCCAAATCGGCCGCCATAGGACTGGTAACATATGCCGAAATAAATATGGCCTTAGGGGTTACACTTGGGTTCGCAATAATATCATAAGGTCTTTGCTTAATAAAAGGCCAACACCCAGATTTTAAAAGCAACGCCTTCACCTCCTCAGCTTTGGCGCTTTTAGGGGACAAAGGTGCATGGGACACAAATTCCTGGCTTTTGTCCGCCAATATTTTCAATGTTAAAATTCTTCTTCTCGCACCTCTCACTACCTCAACCAATTCTCCGCTAACAGGGGAAACAAAAAGCATCTCTTCTACATTTTTATTGTAAAAAAGTGGCTCTCCCGCCTTTACTTCAGCTCCTTGCTTAACTAATAATTTAGGTGTAATTCCGTGAAAATCCTGAAGATTGATTGCATAAACATTACTTAAAACAGCTTTGGAAGTGGTCTTTTCCGCATCACCAATAAGATTAATGTTCAAGCCTTTTTTAATTCGGATGTCTTTAGACATATTTAGTAGACCTTAGGTTATCAAAATTTCGAGCAAATTTACTACTTAATAGAAAGTTTTCATAATTATTACTTATAAATTTAGAGATTAAACCACCCTAACTTATTTAGGCTTGCTTTTTGCTTACCTTTACTGTAAAATATTACCAAATGAGATTGAATCTTTTTGCGCTTATTCTGTTCCTGTGCATCCGTTTTACTTTTGCCCAGGTTCAGATGGAAATCAACCCTCCAACCAATATTAAGACCATTATATTTAAAGGTGATACCGATGACCAATTTCCGGTCGTAAACTTGGGCGACCCGGTTTATTTGGAGTTTGACGACCTACTCGCCAATGAACAGGATTACTATTACAAGATTGTACATTGCGATTACGATTGGACCCCATCTTCCCTTTTAAAATCGCAATATCTAAACGGAATGGACAACGAGCGCATAGTAGATTACGAAAACAGCTACTCTACCTTACAACCATATTCCAACTACAAGCTTACCATACCCAACGATAATACCCGATTAAAAGTTAGCGGCAATTATGTATTGGAAATTTACAACAGTTATAATGAGTTACAGTTTTCCAGAAGATTCGTTGTCTATGAGGATAGGGTTACGGTGGGCGGCGTGGTAAAACGTTCCAGGGATTTCAACTATTTAAATGAAAAACAGGTTGTACAATTTACCATTAATGCCACCCAGGTGAAATTGGTAAACCCCAACAAGGAGGTAAAAGTGGCCATAATTCAAAACCACCTTTGGCCTACCGCCATTACCAATATAAGCCCTCAATTTATCCTGGGGTCGGAATTGGTATATAAATACGATAAGGAAACCAGTTATTTTGGCGGAAATGAATATTTCAATTTTGACACCAAAGACCTAAGGGCGCCAAGTTCTTCCATTTCCCGAATAGAACTTACAGACCTTTACCACCATTATTTATTTATGGACTATTTTAGGGATGACAGGCCCTATACCTATTATCCCGATATCAATGGCGATTTTGTG
The DNA here is from genome assembly GCF_030291335.1 of Arenibacter flavimaris. Taxonomy (NCBI): domain Bacteria; kingdom Pseudomonadati; phylum Bacteroidota; class Flavobacteriia; order Flavobacteriales; family Flavobacteriaceae; genus Arenibacter; species Arenibacter flavimaris. Next base: position 138,818 of record NZ_JASWIM010000002.1, on the reverse strand, counting down.
GTCCGAACCCTGCAGGGAGAGGACAGCTCCAGGGAGGCCGAGTACAGTTACATACACTTTACCCTGCCCTACACGGCCAAGATTGGCCTGAACGATGTATATGTATTTGGAAAATACAATAATTATGCACTTGAAGAGGAAAACAAAATGACCTATAATGAGGCTACGGGCAATATGGAGGCGGTTATAAAGATGAAACAAGGATTTTACAACTACAAATATGTGATGAAAAACAATGAAGGCGGCATTGACATGAACACTATTTCTGGGAATTTTCATTTTACCGAAAACAACTACCTCATCCTAGTCTATTATAGGAATTTTGGCGATATCTATGACAGCATTATTGGAGTTGGCTCTGCCAATTCCCGTTCCATCACCAATTAACCCCTGTTTCAGTCCGGCTTTACAACCCCTAATTCCTAAGGTGTCTTTAGGGCCATTAAGATATGGACAAGCTCCAATACCCTGGCAACAACAATTTAGCTTAATGAAAAAAGCGGCCAAGAAGATATTAACACTAGCTTAAACGTGTAAACAAAAAGTCTTATTATATTGCACCCTCTTAACTACAGGAGTACAAGAAAATCCTTAACCAATAATCAATAATGAACAGCAGCCTTCACCCAATTTGGAACAAAGCCATTTTTACCCTTCTTCTTTTCTTCGGACTAAGCTCCCAAGCGCAAGAGAGCAAACTCCAAAGCATCCTGAACGATTTCCACAACCACCCGGAACAGGTACTCGTTGCGGCCCACAGGGCCACCAACCCCAACTATCCGGAAAATTCCTTGGCGGCCATAGAGGAAAGCATCCGCATAGGGGTAGATATCGTAGAAATCGATATTAGAAAAAGTAAGGACGGGGAACTGGTAATTATGCACGACAAAACTATTGACAGAACGACCAATGGTACAGGGAAAGTGGACGATTTCACCCTTGCCATGCTCAAAGAGTTAAGACTGAAATTCGGAAATGATATTACTGAGGAGCAGGTACCCACTTTTGAAGAGGTTCTACAGTTGACCAAGGGCAAGATCCTATTGGATGTGGATTTTAAGCTAGAGGGCGAGGCAGCCGTAAGACAGACTTTTAAACTTATTGAAAAGTACGGAATGGCGGACCAAATATTATTTTTCCTTTATGACTATCCCGAAACCACACAGTACCAAGAATTGAACAAGGACATTAAAATAATGCCGAGGGCCTATTCCAGAAAGGACATTAGGGCCATTAAAAAACTAGAGGATATTTCCATTATACATATTGATGAAAGCTATTACAAAAATGGAATTATGCGAAGGACCATAAAATCCGGATATCGGGTATGGATAAATGCATTGGGCAAGTATGATGCAATGGAAAGACAAAGGAAAGATTCCGGGTTTGATGCCCTCTTGACACGAAAATACGTCAACGTAATTCAGACCGATTTGCCTGAAGAACTTTTAACCTACCTAAGATCCAAAAACCTACACCGATAACCTAGTTGCGAACAAAATCCAGGATAGAGGGATCAAAATTTAATTTCATAAATCCCCTTGCCATATCCATCACCATTCCTGATCACCAGTTTATGGCCTTGGTCGTCGTATTTCCAAAATACCTCATTTTCCAATAGTTTTCCGTCCAATAAAACCGATTCCGGGATTTTATTGGAATGAATCCTTAAAAGATGGGGGAATTTTTCTCCTTCCAGGGAAAGCTTTAGAGTCCCGGCTGCTGTTTCATAGGAAATTGTAGTTTCCCCCACGGTATCGGTATGATAATAATCAAAACTATTTTCGCCTTTAGGATAAACTAAAATCGTTGTATAGCCTTCGGAATCCAAATCCCCCAACCCTGTATAGGACCGTTTTATATCCAAGGGCACTATGGCGCCTTCCTTTATATAGACCGGGAATTCGTCCATTGGATATTCCCGCTCAATATCCACCTCTCCATCAATGAGTTCCTTATCGTTGAAGAAGTATCTCCACTGCCCCTTTGGCAACGCAATAGTCCTTTTTTTGGAATCCATATATATTGGGGCCACCAGAAAATCATCCCCGAACATATAATGATACTTTCCTTGCTTTAGCGGTGTCTGCAACCTTCGCCCTCCGTTATGGGCCGTTACCACATAGTGATACATATAGGGCACCAGTTCTGTATGTAGCCAGGAAAACTTCCGAATTACCTCCAGCTCCTCTTCCGTTCTCTTCCAAAGTCGCCTCTCCCCATGTCCCCCATTCATGAACAGCCCGCAAAAAGTGGAGAATTGAGTCCAGCGCATATACAATCTTGGCGGAATTGTTTTCCCCGAGAATCCTGCTACATCAGACCCTACAATATTATAACCCAGGGCCGCACTGTTAAGGACACTCTCTATGGCCGACTCAAAACCTTGAATTCCATCCAAAGCAATATCAACATTTTCATCCCCGCTCTCCATAATCATTTCATTGCTAACCCATTCGTGCTTCTGATCGCCTACCCAATTTACAGGGGAGGCGTCTATTGGCGTAAAGCCTTCGGGATGAAAGCCACGGTCCATGGATCGGGAAAGTGTAACAAACTCTGGATTTTGGGTAAGTCCATGCCTATATTCGTCCCTGTAATAGTGGTCCATATAGGTCCTAGTGGTCATAATTCCCTGGGAAGTCCTCTTGTAAAATATGGGTATCGGACCCAGTTGGTTCCAGAATAGGGTTGCCGTGCCATCCAGTTTCCATCCATCGATACCCAGGTCAAAGACATTTTGTTGCAACCCCCTCCACCAGTCCATAGCCCTGTCATTGGTATAATCTATAAAACCGCCTTTGCCTTTCCACCATTTATTTGGCTTGCTGGATTTAACCAGGAAACCATTATCCTTGGCCTTCTGGTACCAATCCTTGGAATCCTTTATGTGGGTATCATTACTTAAACTATTTACCATGGATGTCATCCAAAGTACCACCCTATAGCCATCGTCCTGAAGCCTATTAAACCACAGGTCGGGCTTTTTATAAAGAGTCGTATCAATTTCAAAATCATTATAGCGCAGAGACCAGGGACTATCCAAAATAATGGTTCTCACTGGAATATCATTCTCCTTATACCCAGTAAGTAACTCGTCCACATAGTCCGAGGTATTAACATCATCTTCCCAAAGCCAACATTCCAAGGCCCAGGGAGGGGTTAAAGGCGGATTTCCATGTCGCTGATCATTGAACGGCATTCCCCATACGGGGAAAATCCAATAAAAATAGGAGACGACACTTAAAGTCCCCAGCACCCAAACACCAATTTTAAAAGCCCTTCCTTTCAATTTATTTTTTAATTTTTCTAAAGAATCGGAAATATATGGTCAAAAGAGAGTAGACCATAAATACAGAACCTATGGTAAGAAGCAAGGAACTGTATTCGGCAAACACTTTGCTATAGCCCTTTACTGCATTTCCCCTGACCATATAGTACAGCCCAAGGAGTATTAAAAACAGGGCACTTACCATAGCTGTCAAGGCCATTCTTTTATGCAATGGCATAAAATGCTTTCTTCTGTAGTTCCACAGTAATTGGAATAAGACCAACCATATAGCCCATGATAACACTTGCCAAAAATTCAACGTTCTAAAATAATTTACCGCGGTAATGAAGGGTTGGAACAATAAATTTTCCCCACTATAAAAAGGTCGATCCTGGTACATTAGAACCTTCACCCTACTTTGATCCCTGGTCCTTATTATGTCCAAAATGGATTTTTCCTTTTTATCCGGGTCCATTTGATGCCAATTTGGAATTTGGAAGGCATTCCATATGCCACATGCCCTACCGTAACCGTGAAAATCGAGTCCGCCCATCATAAGGAGCTTATTATCTTCACAGAACTTCTTAAGGTCCTTAAATAGGGTTCGGTCATAATAAAGTTCCTTGCCCACATTTTCAATTTCAAAACCATCTGCACCTAGCTCCCTATAAAACTCCTTATCCTTTCCCTTCCCATCAAACCAATGATTTATTATTACAGCGCCGCCATGCTTATGCACTAGGTCCACAATAAGGGAATCGGGTTTATCCTTGGTTTCAAATTTTCCGTTCAGCCCCAACAGACTCATATGATTGGAACCCGAATGCTCTTGACCGACCATGACCAAAGGTTCTATAGGAAATTGATTGTACCTTTGCCTGTTTACAAATTCCAATGTTTTTTTGTGATTGGCATGGTCTGTTATAAAAAAGGCATCGAAACCATTCCTCTTGTGCCAAGTCCACATTTTTTCCTGGGATATCAGTCCATCATGACTAAATTCGGTATGGGAGTGGCTAGTTAGCAATATTTCATCCGAGCTATTGTTTACAATGGTATTATTAGGCAGTCGAATGAAAAGAATAACTACAAAAACTGAAAAACAAATACCGATCAACAAAGGTAGGTTCCCCAAAAAACGCAAAGCTTTTCGACTTCTGTTGGGAGGTGCAGTTACTTTAAAAATCTTGGAAAGACTCAGGCATAAATAAAAAACCAAAATCCACAGCAGCGTAATCGGTAATTCCTGTAAGGGATAAATAGTCCGGTTTACATATAACAACAACCCCAATATTGGTTCAAAAATAATTCTCAATACCGGAATATGGATATCGTATTCGGGAAGGGTTTCGAGGCTAAGGGCATCAATAATATGGATATCCAAATGAAAAAAAAATGCCAGAAAAGCGACCATCAAAATCGGAATTGCAACAAAAGACTTTTTCAACATTTTAATATTATCCATTAGGCTAGGTATTCCAGATATACCAGTTTACAATAAAAAAAAAACCTTTACAAAGAAACGTATTAAGCCCCCCTGGGCAGAATTTTTAATGTACAGGATTATACTCGTTCCTATAATTGAATTGAGCTACATACTTTTTTATCCTTTCCCTCTGTTCCTCCGTAAATCGGTCCAATGGTTCCGCATTGTGATCTTGGCAAATACCCATGGCCAACAAAGCCGATTTGGTACCCTTTATATGTCTGGAGGAATACTCCCCTACCTCATAAATGGTCTGGTGGACCATAATGACCTTTTCCCGCAATAACTTTATTTTTTCCAAATCTTGATTCATTGCTGCCTCATATAGATCTACAAATAGCCTTGGGAAAAAATTGGCTCCCCCGGCTACGGAACCATGACCACCGTTCATAATCGTCTCTGGCAAAAACAGCTCGGTTCCGGCGATTATGGAAAAAGATGGATCGTTCTTAAACTCTTCTATCAGCATATACAGATAGGTTAGATCCCCGGAACTATCCTTAATGCCTATGGCCCCCAATTCCTTGGCCCTCTTGACCACGTCTATGGATAAATGAAGTTTTGTACAACTAGGCATATTATACAACATAAAGGGCAATGGCAACATAGGCACCAAACTTTCCAGATAATCCCCCATTTCTTCTTGGGCAATGGGAAAATAGTAGGGAGGTGCCACTACCAAGGCGTCTGCACCAACCTTTTTTGCATGATTGGCTATTTCCATGGTCCCATCAAAAGAAGTATCTGTAATCCCCACCAAGACAGGAACTTTTTTATTTACAATTTTACAGGTTTCGGATATGAGCTGTTTCCTAACCGCATAACTGAGACTAGGGCCTTCCCCTGTGGTTCCCAAAATAAAAATTCCGTGGACACCGCCGCTAATTAAATGGTTTAATAAATTTTTCAACCCCAAAAGGTCTAGTTCCTTATTCTCAAGCAAAGGTGTTACCATGGGTGGTATTATTCCTTTTATAGCCAATTTCATGATTGTATAATTAAAGGATTAATATTAAATAATGGCAATACCTACCAATGGACAAAAAGTTGTAATAATCAATTTCATAATGGTTGGTAATTTAGGTTGTTTATGAATTTATATGTGATCAATAGATCTGTTTAATGGATAATGGGACCTACTGCCACTAATTGTATAAAACTCGATTTGTTGCTCTAACAAAATAAAGTCAATTTAAAAACCCGTGCCACTACAATATTGTTTTAATTGCATTATATTTTAACCTTATTTCTGAATAATTTAATTATATTAGTCCAATATTGTCAATATACCAAGCCATGGAATTTATTTTTGAAAAAATATTTGTACCCAATAAGCATTCATTTATATCGAGAAAATTACCCTTGGCGTCCAATGCCAGAATCCATTCCCACAGAAATTTTGAATTAAACTTTATTACTTCCGGATCTGGCAGAAGAATTGTTGGCGACAACATCTCTGGATTTGAAAAAGGGGATCTGGTTCTCCTAGGGCCTAATTTGCCCCACTGCTGGGAAGCCTTGGATTTTGAAAAGGGAAATGATCCTTTTTGTATTGTTACCCACTTTTCGGAAGATATCATTAATTCCGACTTTTTTAGGATGCCAGAGCTGGAGCAGGTGGTAGACCTTTTAAAGCAGTCTAGCACCGGGCTCCGTTTTAAACTGGACAATGATAGCCACATAAGGCAAAGCCTCGAATACATGACACAATTGGACGGCTTGGAATATTATATTGAAATGCTTAAAATATTTAATTTTCTGTTGCAGGTAGATGAAAGGGAAAACTTATCCAATCCCAATAACAGTTCGGCCGTTTTCTCCAAGAATCTGGATAAAATAAATAAGGTCTACGAATATGTTTTTCAAAATATCCAGGAAGGCGTAAAATTGGAGGAAGCCGCTGCCGTATTGAATATGGCACCCAGTTCCTTTTGCAGGTATTTTAAAAAGAAGACAGATCTTACCTTTATGGAATACGTAAAAAGTGTTAGGGTTGGCATAGCCGCCAAATTATTGGCCGAAACCGATAAACAGATCACTCAGATCTGTTTTGAAAGCGGGTATAACAATCTGGCCAATTTTAACCATTACTTTAAACATATTATGGGAAAAACCCCATCGGACTACCGCAAGACCTTTAGGTAATATTTAGTTGTTCCATGCCACTCCCATATGGTTTGCTATGGCCTGTGCAACCGGAAGAGGCAACAGGTATTATTCCTCCTTTAGAATTCCTCAAATTTACACCTCCCTATAGAACAAACAGTATCTGGATATGCCATTGCATATCGTTAATTTTTTGCACCTTCCAACCCTTTGTCCAAAACAGTTTCCGTATGTTGAAATCGATAGGTACCCTTTGGCCGTACACCCGCCGTCTGTACGGTATATTGTTTATACTTTCCTATCCGAGATGCGACCAAACACATTAATAAGAAAACCGAAAAGTACCACCATAAATGAAATTAAACTGATTGGAGGCAGGCCTCCCTGCCATTTTGAAGGACTGGCCCATGTGGCATACCCCATAAAAAAAAGATGGGTTCCCAGTAGAAATAACAGGACCAATAGAAATTTCTTGGATGTAATAAGGTTTATAAGTATTTCTTTATTTTTAGAGCGATTTCTAAAGCACCAGTGATAAAGACCCAGTATCATAAAGCTGGCCATGCCGGCGAACAAACTAAAATTCCCTATAACGGAAAGGCTAAGATCCTTATCGAAAAACTTGGGATAGTAATGGGGATTAAAAATCAGAAAACTAAGTAGCAGGTGGAATATGGTCAACAGCAGGCCTGAAATTCCCCATATTTTTCTGCTTTCCAACCCAAAATTTAATGTTGAAAACCCCAAATTGTCCAAGGGTCCAATGGAGAAACTAAACGTAAGTAAAACTATTGCGGCCAAGGAGACGCCTTTGTTGAGAATAAATATTGGCACCTCTTTCCAAGCAACAGTTCCCACCACATTATATCTTAAGACCGCATAGCCCATTGAAATAATTAAAACAAGCCAAATAAATCTTAGGTATTTCCTTTGTGCACTTTCCTCCATTAAAACCAAGCTTCAATTTAATTCATGGGAAATCTATCCCTGTCTCCCAAGTCGCCGTGTACGCTTATGGCTATGACAGCCAAAATAGCTAGCACGCCCAGTACGAGGATCAAATGGAGAAGCCATTTTTTAAGGACTATTTTATCCATATCGGTATAGGTATACTGCAAACTACCCGATCGGAGCAAAGCAAAGATCAAAATGATGTTTAAAACGTAAAGATGATGGTTAAGGTGCATTTCTCCCCCAAAAATGCCCGTTACTGCATAGCTCATAAATGTGTAAGCTATTAGCATTGTAAAAAAGGTATACAAGACATCTTTTTGGGAAAATTGATCCTTTTTAAATCTCAAAGAGAGGGTTATTATCATAGCGAGTAACACCAACACTACCATTATAGTACTTGTGGAGGCAACGGATTCTATATTGGGCAAATTCTCCAAACGCCTGGCAATATGGGCATAGGTAAGTGATTCCCTGTAAACGATCAACGGAATAAAGAGCGCCACAATAAGCAGGGCCGACCAGTTTTCCCATTTGGCGGCCCTTGGAATCTCCTTTGGCCACTTGGAAGTATATACTCCATAGGCCATACCAGAGCCACCACAAAAACCAATGCAGTATTCCATAACGTTCCACATATTAAAAGGAATTTGCCATACATTGCCAAGAACATGTAAGAAATTACCAAAGCTAAAACCTATACCTCCGCCCAGCATGGCATAAAAGGCCACCCTAATGGCCGAATTTCTCTTTTCCCTGGCCATATACCATAACATGGCCAAGCCCGCTCCAAGACACACGGCCCAGGCCTCGGATCTGGGAGGGGTCATCTTGAAACCGATCTGCTCTATAAGAAAATAATAACCGATAATTCCACCGGCCGTCATTTCGGATAGCAAGGCACCCCACCTTACCCTGTTTTCCTTTGTAGAATCCAAGGTTAAACCTACTAGGCCACCGCCCAGTAAGCCGAATAAACCTCCAATAACGAAGAGCATCCCCAAGCCGTAATATGCATTGACAAAGTTATCGGCGAAACCATAGCCAACAACCTTGCCATAACTGATCATTCCCCCTGCTCCCCAACCTACGGCCGATGCCAGAGCCACCAACATCATTTTGTTATACCAATCCTTTCTGCCGGATACGAGTACCAGGGCCAGACCTCCTATTGCCCCTGCCCAGGCAGCACCCTGTTCATGTCCAAACTGGCCCCGAATGGCCCAAGCAGTGGCCAAAGACATGGCCACTATTAAAACCTGAACTCCTATTTTACTAGTTTTCATACTATTTGAGATGATTATTTTCTTCTTTTTATTTCAACGGTTTCAATTTCATTGCCGTTAATATCCGTCACATACAAAAAGGCATTCTTCTTATTGATCTGTACATTGACAAAATGTTCTATTTTACTGGATTTCTGAGTTTCCGGTAAGGTGAGCTCTATATCGTACAGTGGAGCTCCCGCTCCCGCAGAGGTAATATAATGCACCCCATTTTTAGTGGCCCGGTGATAATGGTGATCATGCCCGTTCAAAAAAACCTGAACCTTATGTCTTTCAAAGATATCGCCCCAGAATTTACGGGTCTGTTCGGCTTCCGCCTTTCTGTTTTTCATGGCGCTATACAAGGGTTTGTGTTGAAAAATGAAAACAAAACCTGCCTCCTTGTTCAATTCCAAGACATTTTCCAACCATTTTTTCTGGGTGTTAAAATACTCGGAAAAGGCATCTTTCCAGAAGGCATCACTGTTCTTTTCCGTGATAAAATCGGGCTCTGAAATTTGCTTGCCTTCACTGTCCAAAACAATAAAAAGGGCATCTCCAACGGTGAAATAGTAGTATTTTTCATTGTTGGGCAAATCGAACAGGTCATAGTAATAGGGCGAATCCTTTTCATGGTTGCCCAAAACGGGATAGTAGGGCGTATTTCTCATTAGCTCCTTATTTACCCCAAAAAAGGCTTCCCAATCGCTAATAGATCGTCCGTTTGCCACCAAATCCCCCGAATTGATAATAAACCTGGGATTGGTCTCCATGATTCTGGCCACTATTTTGGCATGCACGTCGTGCCTGTTCCTGGAGTCGCCGGTAACAGCAAAATTAAAAGGTATTATTTCATCTGGGTAAGTGGTAAGAGTACCTTTACCTTCATCCGAACCATCGTTAAGAACATCATATTGGTATTCTGTATTGGGTTCAAGGTTCCCAAGATGAATTTTGTGGTGTTTGTATTCCCCAATGGTCTTTACGTTTCCATCCTTATCCGTAATGGTGGGCGCACTCTCCAAAGTGGACCAACATATGGTGGCATCTTTGGTTCCCATTTGCTGAATATAAGGGCCAAAGGCAATTTTGTCCTTTACTTGGGCAACACTGATAAGACTACTTAACAAAAAGGACAAGAACACTAGTTTTTGCATGATTTTGAAATTTAGGAATCGGAACAAATAATCCGACATTAGAAAAATATTAATAAACGATAATAAACCCCATGGCAGCCCTGTTTTCATTATGGAACCGATACAAGATTAGGGGGACAGTAAACCATCATCCCTTCCGAAAAGTCGGGATTGGACGGACTTTCGCATTTCAAGGGAGCTGTCGCCTTTACATTGCGGGACTCCTTAATAAAAAGAGGCAGCCCTTGCGGAATGCCTCCTTTAATATAGTCGCTAAACTAATTCAAATAGTAATTTAGTACGGTTTTCCTGTACCCTGCAACAACCACATTTTAGACCAGGCACTGTTTTTACTATCTGGTGCAGTAAATGGGGTGGTTTCTAATTTATCAATGGCACTATTGGCATTTTCAGTATTGGTATTGATTTCGTCAATATTATAATAAAAACGCAATGGAATGGCAGCACGCTTTCTAGAAGGTCCTTCCGTAAAAACATTTGGCAACCCTGTCCGCCTATAATCGAACCATGATTGGGCTGCGGAAGTCCAACTGGCAATCCATTTTTGCTCCATGATATCCTCTAAGCCTCCAAAACTTTTTCCTGACATATAATCTGCATAGTCCTCTCCAACGCCCCAAGCTTCAAAAGACTGTTTAATTCCTTCGTTATAATAGTTTTCCGCACTTCCTGTTGTCCATCCTTTAAGTGCTGCTTCCGCCAAAATAAAATTAACCTCCGCTGCAGAAATTAGTCTAGCCTTTAATAACGGCCCGCTAGCTGCTTTATAAATATCATTTAACTGGGAGACAGAAGGGTTATAAGTTCCTTGTGATGGGTTTATCTTTAGGTTAAATGCCGGGCCAAAAGGAATGGCCGTTGGCAATCCCACATACTCCTTATTGTAATTTACGGGCACACCGACAAGTTCCAAATGGTCATCGACCAATTTTTGCCCTACAAATCTTTCACCGTCCCGAATTTCGTCAGTGTCCTCAGGCTCTCCTTCTGCTAATACCAAAGGAGTTTCAATTTTATTGGCCCAAACCCCTAACCTAGGGTCATCCAAGGCCAGTAAAGCATCAACTAATGTGGCCGCCATCTTAATTCTAAAATAGGCTCCTGCAGGATCATCATTAAATTGGGTTGTTGAAGGCCATGAATCTGCCCCACTAGAACCTACATAATCCACGTTCGCATCATCTGCAGCAGTAAGAATTAATGGATATTGAGTGGGATTAGACGTAATTCTTCTAATTCCGGCTTCCGCTAAGGCCGGTTCTTTTTCAGATAGCCGCATGTAATAACGTAAGGCAACAGAATTAGCAAATTTCCGCCATTTTGATGCATTACCTTCGAATAGAATATCTTGTTCTTCTTGAATGGCAAAATATTCTCCCTGGCCCTTAGACAATAAAGTATTAGCTCTTTCTAAATCTGCCAAAACTCCAGTGTATATATCCTTCTGATTATCAAAAGAAGCATCAAAAAAATCTACTCCTTCATCACCTTTAAGGGCATTGCTATATGGTGCATCACCATAAAGATCGGTTATTGTCCCGAATAAATAGGACTTAAGAACCAAGCCCGCACCGATATGGAATTCAAAATTATCAATTTCCGCCTTTTCAATAAGAGTTTTGTCATTTAACAAAAGACTATAATAGCCGTTCCAACTATTGGATCTATTGTCCCAATCGTAGGAATTGTGCCCCCCGGACCAGCCATCCTTTTGGGTATGTTGCATCACCCCGGCAATATCTCCAAATCCTTTACTAACCACATCCTTAGCCGTTCCTGAAATCACGGTAGCCAACAATAGATTAGGATCTACATTGTCTTCCCCTATTTGATTAGGGTTTTCATTTAAGTCTTCTAAACCGTGGCAAGAACTCAAAACGATGAGTCCTAAAACCAATAAGGCTATTTTATTTTTTATCTGATACATCATGTTATTCGTTTTTTATATTAAAATGTTATACCAATTTTAAAACCAACTGGAATAACCCATGGATCCACATTGTAGCGCTCAATACCCTGCTTAAATTGGGTACCTCTCTTATCTTTTCCAGATTCTGCCTGAAAGGCTCTTTCCGGGTCTATTCCAAAAGCAGAATCCTTGGTCCACAACATTATATTCCTACTGTAAACCGATACGCTAACATTATCCAATCCTGTATTGGTCAAAAGCTTTTTTGGTAGATCATAGTTTAAAGAAATTTCCCTAAGTTTTATATAGTCGGCATCAAACATATGTTGTGTTCCAAATGCCCATGGATGGGAATAGGAAAATGGCATAAACAGGGTTCCAACGTCTCCCAGGTTTTCACTTTCGAGTACAAAGTTACCATCCTCATCATAAGTTCCTATAACTCCCGGGTCAAAAACACCGTCATATACTACAGAGCCACCGAAATTTTCTGGAAGACCGCCATTGCCAGGGGTACCACCTATAGACCTTAGATCTTCACTAAAAATAAAATCTTCAGCATTGTCCAAAACCCATTGTTTCAGTTCTGGTCCTGCCTGGGCAATACCAGGGTTAACCATTTCCAAAAGTTGGCTACCAAAGCCATCTTCCGTCATATATCTGGAGGTCTGTGACATGTACTGTCCACCAGAACGCCAGTCGAAAGTCATATTCAAGGTAAAGTTCTTATAGGTCAAACTTGATTGCAGTCCTACTATAAAATCAGGATTATAATTACCCACTTTAACCTCTTCTTCCTGTGGCAACCATTCTCCTTCATCGGGATCTATTAGGGGATAACCAAAATAAGGGGAATTTTCATCGGTTACCCTTAATTTTTCCAAGGAATATATATTGCCAACCAAACCATCTTCACCTGTGGCCGGATTGGCTACATAGCCTCTCGACTTACTTTTATTTTCACTCCAGAATTCAATAAATTCCACACCATCGGATAATTCCAAAATTTTGGACTCATTCTTCGTGAAATTAAAATTTAAATCCCAATTAAAATTCTCTGTTCTAATAGGCGTAACTCCTAGAGAAAGCTCCCAACCTTTACTTTCCAAAGCGCCAGCATTAATACTTACACTGCTATACCCTGAAGATCCAGGAATTGGGATATTTGGCACAATTTGATTTCTGTTTTCCACGGTGTAATAAGTTCCTTCAAACCGGAATCTGTTTTTGAACATGGTTAAATCTAAACCAAATTCTTCAGAAGTAGCTTTTTCTGGCTCTAAGGTAGGAGTGCTTAAACCTCCAGAAGCGCTATATAATACCGCATTGTCCCACACCCCTGCATTGTTATAATAAGCCCCAAGTTGGTACGGATCCGTATCATTTCCTGCTCTGGCCCAACCACCTCTTAATTTTAAAAGATCCACCTTGGGAATATCCACCACTTCGCTTAACAAAAAGCTTAGGGATGCAGAGGGATAAAAATAAGAACGATTGTCTATTGGCAAAGTACTGGACCAATCATTCCTAGCACCCACATCCAAATAAAGCATATCCCAAAAACCAAAATTAGCCAAGGCATATACACTATTGATACCTCTTTCACTCATAAAGCTAGAATAGTTCAAAGCTGTTGGAGCAATATTCTTTACAGTAAACAAGTTTGGAACAATAAGTCCAACCCCAGAGAATGCAGAATTGCTAAGCCCCGTATTTTTTTGGTACATTAAGTTTCCACCACCAGAAAGACTAAAATCGAAATTACCAAAATCTTTTGTGTAGGTTGCCAATAAATCTATATTGGTTTCCAAGCCTTCAGTTTTAGAAATACCATAGGTTCCATTGTTGGTCTCCTTACTATACCCAGGAGCCATTTTGGTTTCTTGAGTCTGATTATAACTATTTATATTATAACTTGTCCGTAACTTAAACGAAGGGGAAACGATCCAATCCAAGGCCACATTCCCATAAATCCTGAACCTGGAATAACTGTTATTTATCTCATTTGCCAAAAAGTAGGGGTTATCATAACCCGGCAAAATTGTTAGTACATCCGTACCAGGTAAGTCATAATCCTTTAATATCCCAAGATCAATATTACTTGGTGTACTATAGGCAAATTGCAATGGATTAGCCCCCCTGTTGGAAGCCGGCCTATTATCGGCATAACTATGTACCACATTTACATTGGTACTTAGAATCAGCTTATGATCCATATTAGACGATGCCGATAGCGAAAAACTGTTCCTATTGACATCCGAGTTGGGAACCAAGCCTGTATTTTCCATATTGGACAGCCCCAATCTGTAGTTCATAACGTCAGAACTATTTGAAACCGAAAGACTATTATTGGTAGTTATCCCTGTTTGCACAAAATTTCTTACGTTATTGGGGTAGGATATTAATTCCGTTGGAATCGGTACGCCATTGGCGTCCAATGGTGCCCTCCATTGCACCGCATAATACCCCTTATCCAATTCCGGGCCACCAACACCACCAAACGAAATATCAGGCATTAAATAGCTACCGCCCTGAGATTCCGGAGAATATGAATATTGGCCTGTTGCAAATCGAGTATTCTGATCCAAAAATTTATAAGGCACATCAAAAACAGTACTAGAAGAAAAATTCACTTTCATCTTTTCTTTGTCCTTGGCTTTTTTGGTCGTGATCAATACCACTCCATTACCAGCACGGGAACCATATAATGCAGCTGCACTAGGTCCTTTCAAGATACTAACATCTTCGATGCTATTGGGATCCAAATCCGAGATGGCATTACCATAATCCACTCGGTTATCGTTCCCAAATCCCCCAATATTGTTCAATGAATTGGATACCGGCACACCATCTATTACAAAAAGCGGTTGGTTATCCGAGCTCAAGGAAATGGCTCCCCTAATGACCATACTTACCGAAGAACCCGTACCTCCGGTAGAGTTCAGGGTAACCCCGGCCACCTTACCGGATAGGGAGTTCAATACGTTCTCTTGGGCAACCCTGGTCAATTCCTCCCCAGCAACATTTTCAACGGAATACCCTAAAGACTTGTCCTCCCTTTTAATACCTAAGGCAGTTACCACTACCTCATCCAAAGCCTGAGCACCAGGAGCCATAGAAAGGTCAATGGCAGTTCTACCATTTACAGCTACCTCCTGAGTTTCAAAACCTATATAAGAATACATCAACACCCCATTTCCATTAGGAATATTAATACTGTAATTTCCATCGAAATCGGATGACACCCCCTGGGTTGTCCCCTTTAACACGATACTGACCCCTGGCAAAGGCATTCCATCTTCAGAGGACGTTATATTACCCGATACTGTATGCTGAACAGATTGAGCCATTGCGGTTGCCGTGCAAAATATCAGCAAGATCAACGACATCTGCCCCACCCTCTGTATTTTATTTTTTAAATATGTGTTCATAGATTTATATTCTAGTTAGTTATGATTTTTATTGTTCCCTAAATTACTCTACTGCGGTAAAAGTAAACACCAAAGCATTGGAATTTAAAGCAAAAGGAGCTGCACCACCAGGAACCAAAGCCCCATTTGCAACCACAAAAAGCACCAATCGCATTCGGTTCTCAGTAATTTCTTGAACAATTACTTTTCTCTGAAAATCCAGATAACCCACAAATCCATTATTGGTAAAGTCCAAGGTAGTCACACCAGGATATGTTAACATTCCCCCCGGATAAGTAGGCACAGTATAATCTTCCTGTTCATTATATTCAAAGGTTGTTCCAGGGTCCAGACTAAAAGTGGCCGTTACAAAAGGAAAATTAGGATCTGCAGAAACCTTAACAATATCAGAACCCCCAGATATAAAATCCTGATAAAAGTAAATACTAAAAGCAGCACCATCTTCTTTTAAATCCATTGAATAACTGCCATCAAAATGAAAGGTAAACTCATCATTATATATACTACCAAGACCCAATTGTCCAAATACCCCGGCAGGCAATGGCTCTAAATCTTCAGAATAGGCAGTAAGGTCCTGATCAGCATTGGCGAACCTATTGTTGGCTGCAACTGCATCAATTTTCCAAGTTTTCCCATTGGGGGCCGACGCACCACCTGTTAGTAACACATAAGGAGTAATCTCAATCCCTATCCTCGTTTCTTTGGTTATTGTAGTACCATCTGCCGAAGTGGCCGTAAATTTGGTTTCATAGTATCCTGCGCCAGGATAGTTATGTACAGGGTTCTGCTCGGTGCTCGTTGTGCCATCCCCAAAATCCCATAGCCACGAAGTAGCATTATTGGTCAGCCCTTGAAAGGCAACTTTTTTCCCTGCTATACTCCGAAATATATCAGCGGTAAATGGAATATCCTCCGAACCGGCACTATCATCCGAGCTACAGGAAGACAGGGATAGCATCATCGTAAATAAAACTCCATACAACAGTATTAGATTTTTTTTAGTCATAAATAACAGTTTTTAGTTAGTTTTTTTTTGCATTCAAAGATCAAAAATTACCATTTACCAATATCAAGTTATCAACTTAATAACCTTTAGTTAACGATACGTTAATATTAAGACCTTTTGATTACACTTTTACCAAAAATATATTTAAATTTTTCAAAACAATTCAGATATATTATTAAATATGCATTAAATATTAACCCTCGATTTAGGAAATTAAATATATTTTTGTAAAATAAGTCAATATTCTTATTAAGTTTTATGCATGCATAATAGGAGCATTTTTAACATTTAAATGTGAAGATTTATGAAAAATTATTCTTACAAACCTTGTAAGTCAAGATTGACCCTGCAGATTTTTGTCTTTTTAGTTTCTATTGGTGTGCATTCCCAACATCTTAAGGTGGGTGCGGCCAAAAGGATAATTACCCCTGATCCACTCATTTTAGTTTCCGGTGGTGTAGGAACCCCCAAACCCTCAACTGAAAAAAAAGGAGAACTCTACGTTAGGGCCATGGTATTGGAAAAGGGAAACGAAAAAATTGCCATCGTTAATATCGACAATCTCGGATGGCCGGCTGCACTTGGCAATAAAGCAAGAAAATTAATTAAGGACATTCCGTTCAACAATATATTAATAGGTGCCACACATACCCATAGTGCTCCCGATGCCTATGCCTTCCCTGATGAAAATGGTAATCACGCAGCCGATCTAAAGTATCTTGACTGGTGTGTAACCCAAATAGCCGACGCGGTGAACGAAGCTTCAACAAATCTGGAACCCGCCAAATTAAAAATTGCGGTGGGCGAAGCCAAAGGAAAAATAGCCTACAACTATTACGCTCCTGAATTGTACGACCCAAGATGCGGTATTATACAGGCACTTGGCACCAAGGGTAAAAACAGGGGCCTACCCATAGTTACTTTGGTTAATTATGCCATTCATCCAGAGGTGATTGGCAGTGATCAAGGAATACTGAGTCCTGATCTTATTGGCCCCCTATATGATAGAATTGAAGCCAAGGCAGGTGGGATGGCCCTATTTATGAACGGTGCCCAAGGAGGCATGGTAACGGCAGACAATAGACAGGACAATAATAAGGAAGCCAATGATTGGGAAGAATGCAAGCGGATAGGGAACCTTTTGGCAGATGAGGCCTTAAGAATAGTATCCGAGGCCGAAATCCAAGAGGATCCGCAACTGTATTGCACCTCCACACAGGCCGAATTTCCTATAGATTCGGAAATGATGCGATATATCTTAAATAATTCCCCATTAAAAATGGGTAAGTCCGACCGATCTGTAAGTACAACCCTCAACCTATTAAATATTGGCTCGGCCCAAATCCTGACCATCCCCGGGGAAGCCCTACCCAATATAGGATACTATTTAAAAAGAAATATGCCCACGGAACATCCTTTCCTTTTTGGTCTGACCAACGATGCCTTTGGATATATATTGACCAAAGAAGATTTTAACAGTTTTAAAAGATATATGTATGTAAGTCGCACTAGTCTAGGGGAGAAAACAGGAGAAATCCTTATCAATGATCTATTGACCCTTATCCATAACAGTCCAAAACCCAATTAATAAATCAATTCCTTAACAATTAACACAAGATCCAAATGAAAAAATTGGCTTCTATTTTTCTATCAATGTCCCTACTATGTATTATTTCCTGTAAGGACAGTCCAAAAAAACTGGCAAAAAACGATGCTACTACCGTAGCCGAAATAACCCCTTCCAACGCCTTGCAAAGCTACCTGAACAATGAAGACCAAACCTATAAATGGGAACTAAAAGAGAATTACGCCATAGGGGATGTAACCGCCTATGAACTTATGCTGACCTCCCAGAAATGGAGAGAACATGTCTGGACCCATGAACTAACCGTATTGGTCCCCAAGGAGGTGGCCCATGACGGAGCGCTTCTAATGATTACGGGCGGGAGCATAAAAGAGGGAATACCCAATTGGTCTTCAAATGAAGAAGACAAAAAATCCATCAGTTTTGCCCAAGTAGCCCAAAAGAACAAGGCCATAGTGGCTATAGTCAGGCAAGTTCCCAACCAACCCCTTTATGATGGCCTTACGGAGGACGAACTCATTTCCTTCACCTTGCACAATTATAAAAATGATAAAGACCCTACATGGCCCTTGTTATTCCCTATGGTTAAAAGTGCTGTCCGAGCAATGGATGCAGTTCAGGAATTTAGCAGTAAAAATCTTCAAAAAGAGGTCACACGCTTTACGGTAACCGGAGCTTCAAAACGGGGCTGGACTACATGGTTGACCGGAGCAAACGACAAGAGGGTGGAAACAATTGCCCCTATGGTAATAGACGTTTTAAATATGCCCGTTAGCCTGGACTACCATATTACGGCTTGGAACGAATACAGTATACAGATCAACGATTACATACAATTGGAAATTCCACAAACCGTAGGTACCGAAGATGGAAAAGCCTTGACCCAAATGGTGGATCCCTATTCCTATAGGGCCAATTTAACCATGCCAAAATTAATCTTTATTGGCACCAATGATGAATATTGGCCGGTAGATGCCATTAAGAACTACATTGATGATATACCCGGTGAAAATTACATTCACTACGTACCCAATGCCGGCCATGACCTGGGTGGAGGAGAACAGGCGGTGAGGGCCTTAAGTGCCTTTTGGGGGAAATCGCTGAACAAGGCACCCCAGGCAAGCTTGGCCTATGATCTAAACACCGACAAAACATCGGCTACCCTAACGGTCAAAACCACCTCGGATGAACTTCAAAATGCCTATATATGGTCTGCAGATTCATCGGATAGGGATTTTAGGGATGAGGAATGGACTTCCAAAAAAATAGATTCCAAAGACCATGACCATATTCTTCAGCAAGTAAAATTTCCCAAAAGTGGCTTTAAGGCTTTTTATATCGATTTGGAATATGCCGATCCCAATGGAGGAAAATACACCAAGAGCACTAGAATGTATGTAGCGGACGACGATGAAATCCTTTAATAAAAAACGTATATATTGGCTTTCAGGGATCATCGCTGTCCTGGCTCTGCTGGCATTTGCCATTTTTTACGCCAGGGGTACCAGCGCTGCATTGCCGGTCAATGAATATTATGCCTATGATAAGGCCATTCCGTTAAAGGATTCCCTTAACCTATTGAAGGATACCACAGACTTTAGCTTGTATCACCTATCCTATAATAGTGTACACCATAAAAGGGTTACAGGGCTTTTGAGCCTGCCCAAAAATAGCTCCACTCCCCTACCCGTAGTCATATTGATGCACGGCCTGGGGGACAATAAGAATGTGGATTATGTATCCTATGGCAACGATCTATTCCTTAAAAACGGTTATGCGGTTTTAAGGATCGATTTTAGCGAACACGGGGAACGGAAAAACGATGTTTATGATTTTAGCCTTACAGGAAATTACAAACACTGGAGCCGGAACATTATTAGTCAGACCGTCTTCGACCTAAGGCGTGCGATCGACTTTATTGAAACGAGGAAAGAACTGGATGCCCAAAGGATAGGGTACTACGGCATTAGTTTGGGTGGAATTACCGGCACTATTTTTTGCGGAATAGATAATCGCATAAAAGTTCCCATAGTGGCATTGGCGGGCGGACAATTGAACTTATTGTACGAAAAGGCTGCCCTGACCAAGGAGGCAAAAGATTTTGTAAGTATCATTGAACCATTAAACTTTGTAAAGCAGATTGCACCCCGTCCATTCCTTATGTTAAATGCCAAAAATGATGAAATAGTTCCTCCTTTAATGAGCACCCTGCTTTTTAAAGCGGCACAAGAACCCAAAGAGATTATATGGTACGATGCCAAGCACAGGGATGCGCCCTTGGATATCATATTTGGAGACGGACTCAACTGGTTTAAAAAATATTTATAAATTAAAAACTACAAAAAATGAAAAAATCATATCCAATTACCTTGTTCATGAGCCTTTGTATGGCTCTATTTGTAATTAGTTGCGGGGAAAAGAAAAAAAATACAGACAAGGCCAACAACGATGGCCCTAAGGAACCCGAAACAAGCTTAGAGGCAAAAAACTGGGCCGAAAAACTAGGATGGCCTGCCGGAAAAAAGGTAATCATGTTGCATGCAGATGACATTGGGATGTGTCCCGAGGCGAACATTGCCGCCAAGGAACAATTGACCAAGGGAGAAATACAATCCGCTGCCGTAATGATACCCTGCCCCAATGCCGAAGAATTTATCAATTGGGCCAAGGAAAACCCTTCAATGGATATAGGCCTACACCTAACACTCACCAGTGAATGGAAAAAACATCGATGGGGCCCTATAACTCCAGATAACGAAGTACCTGGATTATTGGACCCTGAAGATAAATTATGGCGCAGTGTCCCGGAAGTAGTACAGCATGCCACAGCTGAGGAGGTGGAAAAGGAAATACGGGCCCAAATTGAACAATCCATTGCCTGGGGCTATAGACCGGACCATATAGATACCCATATGGGTACCTTGTTCGGTGATCCCAGTTATGTAAAGGTCTATATGAAGGTTGCCCAGGAATACGGTATCCCGGCAAATATTATAGATATATCCGTACCAGCAGTTCTTGCCGAATTTAGGGCACAGGGCTACCCTATGGATGATTCCGTGGTAAAAATGTCCGAGGAGTACACCCTGCCCAAATTGGACTTTTTTTCCAGTGCCCCAAAGGCCGATTCCTATGTAGAAAAAGTGGAAGCTTTTAAAACCTTGATAAAATCCTTGCCAGCCGGACTTACAGAGATTATTTTTCACCCCTCCGTAGAAACCGATAACCTAAGGGGCATTACAGGATCATGGCAACAAAGGGTTTGGGAATCACAAATTTTTGCCGATCCCGATCTTAAGGAATTCTTCGAGGAAGAAGGGATAATTTTCACCAATTGGAAGGAAATCATGACCCGGTTCAATTCCATAAAATAAATGCTCAATAAACAAAGGGCATGCCCTGGTTCTACTTAAGGATACGCAAAGGGTCGGGGTATATACAGCAAATGCCTATAGAAACCCTATATATGGCAACAGATTATTTTAAGACCGGAAAAAGGAAACCCACCTCCCCCGGTCTTAAGATCAACCTTTACCCAAAACAACCCTTGAATTTAAAATATTCTAACCCTTTTAACAAAAATATTAACAGATGTTCGATTATTTGCTAATTTATAATGCAAATCCAATAAAATATAATAAGGAAAATAACTTTTAAAAAGTTTTATTTGTGTGTATCCCGATTATGGGAAAATGATAATGATTTACCTTAAAACCTATTTGTCATGAATTCTACCTCTGGAATTATCCTTGCCATTTCCTTGATTATTATTATGTTCGGGATGGGCCTATCATTGACCCTTTCCGATTTTAAGCGGGTGGTTACCTATCCCAAGGCTATGATCATTGGGCTTATCTGTCAGATGTTGTTGTTACCAATAATAGGATATATCATTGCCATTTCCCTAAACTTGTCCCCTACTACTGCCATAGGCATTATGCTATTGGCGGCCTGTCCTGGGGGACCAACATCCAACATGCTCTCATATTTGGCCAAAGGCGATTTGGCCCTATCCGTTTCCCTAACGGCCGTATCCAGTATAATTTCCATTTTGACCATTCCTTTCATTGTGCAATTTGCGCTGGAGGAATTTTCCAATGAGAGTATGGCCATTTCGGTCGATGCCATAACCATGATAAAACAATTGATGGTCATTGTAATTATACCGGTCGGAATTGGCATGCTCATAAAAAATAAATTTGAAGCCTTTGCCAACAAGATGGAGAAGCCCGTAAAAATAGCTTCTGCCATCATATTTGTTTTGGTAATCATTGGGGTGACCATTAGCGTCAAGGATGTTTTTATGAGCTATTTAAACGAAGCAGGGCTACCGGCCATACTACTAAATGTAAGTACTATGACCATAGGGTTCTTAATGGCAGTACTTTTTAAACTAACCAGACCACAGGCCATAAGCATATCCATTGAAACCGGAATCCAAAATGGAACCTTGGCAATAACTTTGGCAACCATAGCCTTGAACAATGCCGAATACTCTATTGTGCCTGCCATTTACGGCCTATTAATGTTTATTACGGCCACTGTAATTATTTTTATTAGAAAACCACTAGGGGTGAAAGATGAATTAAACCTGGAAAAAGATTCTGCCAATTAATCCTGACAAACATAAGATGGGAAAAAATCAATTTATTGTTGCCCTTGTTTTATTCGTCTTTTTTCTCATTCCCTTCCCTAACAATTTTATAGGCTCCTTAATCCCGGATTTTATGTTCAGCTTACGTATGGGCTTTGTTTTTGCTCTAGTAATGTGTTCCCTTGTTCCTTCCAAAGCATTCCGTTTTCTTATAAAAAACAAAAGGGTCCCTATGGGAACATTGAGTCCAAACATGGTAAATGGAGCCGTACTACCCAAGGTTATTGGGGCCAATATTGATCGGGTTACGCCAAAAAGCAGTATGTTCATTTTATCCAACACCCAAAGCTTTATTTTTGGTCTCAAATTTTTGAACACCCCCTTGGTCAACAAAACAATACAGCTTAATGGGGTTTATGGCAAAGCAAAAAATCCGAACTTTAGGTATAATAAATTATGGTCATGAGAATAGTATTGGTTTTATGGATGACCCTATTGATCATTGGTTGCAAGCCGGATGATTACGACCCTTCCCTGCTGCCCAAAGGTTTTGCAAACAACATCAGTCTTAAAGTAGCCTATACACTAGGGGCCATTGAGCCTACCCTTACCAAGGTGGAAGTACCGGAAAGCATCATGGAACACAAGGACCTTGTTTATAAGACCATTAACAACACATCATTAAAACTGGATATATATCATCTTAAGGCTTTAAAAAAAGAAGCCCCCCTTATTATTTTCATACATGGTGGTGCTTGGGAGAAAGGAAAGAAAAGCAATGTTTTACATTATTTAATCAGTTATGCCCAGAAGGGATATGTTACAGCCTCCCTACAATACAGATTAAGTGGTGTGGCAAAGTACCCTGCACAGCTCTTGGATGTAGGGGATGCCGTAGGTTGGTTGAAATCGCATGCAAAGGATTATAACATCAATATACAGAAGGTAGCCATTGCGGGCGGTTCTGCAGGGGCACATTTGGCCATGCAATACGCCTACACCCATTCTTCCAGTGCACAGGACAGCAATGGTATAGCCACCAAGGTCCAGGCCGTAATAAATATTTACGGTCCTTCGGATTTAACGACCGAGGTTGCAAAAAAAGAAAAACGGGTACATCGATTATTTGGAAAAACTTATGAAGAAGCCCCGGAAATGTACAGAAATGCTTCACCTATAACATATGTAAACAAAAACTCCCCTCCTACCATTTCCTTTCACGGCACTTTGGATGAACTGGTACCCTATGGCCAATCCAAAAAACTCCATGAAACCCTAAATGCATATGGGGTGCCCAGTTACTATCACGAGTTAAAAGGTTGGCCACATGCCATGGACCTTTCAGCAAAGGTATTCTCATATATTCAATATCATACAGATATATTCTTGGAAAAACATTTAAAATTATGATTAAAAATATTTTCTTATCCATATTTACACTTGCCTTACTATTGGGCTGCAAGGCCAAACAATACGATGTATCCATACCTCCAAAAGGTTACTCCAGCAATACAAGCCTGAAAATTGCCTATGCCACAGGGGCCTTAAAAATAATAGAAACCGACTTCCCTGTTCCAGAAGATATAGAGGAATACAAAGATGTTGTCTATAAGACCATAGACTCCATTCAACTCAAATTGGATATTTACCATACCAAAACGATCAAAAAAGACGCTCCACTAATTATTTTTATTCATGGCGGCGCATGGAAAAAAGGTGACAAACACGATTATTTGGCGTATTTGATTAGCTACGCAAAGAAAGGTTATATTACAGCTACCGTACAATATAGATTAACCGATGTTGCCAAATATCCTGCCCAACTCCATGATGTGGAAGATGCGGTAAGGTGGTTAAAATCAAATGCCGACAAATACCATATAAACCCAAACAAAGTAGCCATGGTCGGTGGTTCCGCTGGTGGCCACCTGGCCTTACTGAACGCCTATTCCAATACAAAGGAAGATGTAGATAATAACGGGATATCCGCCTCAGTACAAGCTGTCGTTAATTTTTATGGCCCATCCAACCTTACCGATGAAACAGCCATAAAGGCATCCTCGGTACAATATTTAATAGGCAAATCCTACGAAGAGGCCCCTGAATTGTATAAAATGGCCTCTCCCTTATTTTTAATTTCAAAGAATGTACCCCCAACCATAACATTCCAAGGTACCTTGGACGAATTGGTACCCTATGAACAATCGGACATATTACATGCCACCCTTCAAAAGGCCGGTGCCATATCATATTACCACAAACTAAAAGGGTGGCCACATACCATGGACGCCTCCGTAAAAGTAAATGCCTATTGCCAGTATCACATGGATAGGTTTTTTGAAAAGTACATCCCTTTAAACTAAGATTACACGAGACCCAATGAAGTTGCTGAAAAAAATAGCGAAAATCACTGCCATTGCCATTGGAATGGCCATATGCCTAGTGCTTATTGCTATTCTAATTGCTGGGTATAAATACCAAAGCATTGTAAAGGCAACTCCAAAGAACCATACGGAGAAACTAATTCCAGGGCCATTAGGTACATATGTAAATACCTTTATAGGTACAGGAGGCTTTCCCTATTGGGTATGTGGATTTAACTTTCCCGGTGCCACAGTCCCCTTCGGGATGGTGCGCCTAAGTCCAGAAACCATGTCTTTATACAACAACACCAAAGACTTTAGCACCTCAGGGTATTACTATGGCGACAACAAAATACTTGGCTTTAGCCATACCCGTTTGGCCGGGACCGGAGCTACCGATGGAGGTCATTTTCTATTTACACCAACCACCACACCACATAATAAAATTGATTTCCAATTGGATTATGCCCATAAATTTTCCCATAATGATGAAATAGCCTTTCCTGGCTATTACCGCGTAGCACTAAAAAAAGAGGGTATTGTTGCCGAACTTACGGCCACTGAACGCAGTGGGCATCACCAATATACATTTTCAAAAGAAGGCGACAAAAATTTACTTATCCATATTACCAATACTACAGGAAACCATCGGGCAAAGGAAGGATTTGTAAACATACGTCCGGAGAACAATGAAATTGAAGGATCCGTTAGAACATTTGGCAGCTTTGCAAGTAGGTTTGATGGTATAAAAGTGTACTTTGTGGCTAAATTTGATCAACCATTTTCCGAATATGGCATTTGGGACGGTCAAACATTGGATCAAAATAGCCTGAGCAAGAAAAGTGACAGTCTAAAAATTTATCTCGGATTTACCCGGAAACACATTAATGCCAAAATTGGCATTTCCCATGTTAGTATTGAAAATGCGCGTTTAAACCTGGAGACAGAAGCAGGCCATCTTAGTTTTGCGGCCATACTGCAAATAGCCAAGGACAAATGGGAAAAAAAACTGGCCTTAATCAAGATTGAAGGTGGCTCCCTGGAAGAAAGGAAAGTCTTCTACAGTGCTTTATATCGCAGTTTTCAAATGCCTACCATCTTTAACGATGTAAACGGGGAGTTCAAGGGATTTGACAAAAAAATACACCAAACTACCGATTACAACTACTACACGGATCTATCCTTATGGGACACTTTCCGCACCGTCCACCCATTATTCAATCTCATAGCAAAGGATGAACAAAGAGATATGTTGGTCTCTTTAGTGGAAATGTCCAAACAAGGGGGCAGCCTTCCACGCTGGCCCTCTGGGTATGGATATAGCAACTCCATGCTGGGCTCCCCAGCGGATATGGTCATTGCGGAATCTTACTTAAAGGGTATACGCAATTTTGATGTGCAGCTTGCGTATAAAAAAATGAGACAAGTGGCCCTGGAGCCCATTCCCAAGGACAGTTCCGCTGCTGGCCGGGAGGAGATAGATAAATATATCGCCTACGGCTATTGCCCTACGGAATTTGGGGATGAAGCCGTAAGCAAGACCTTGGAATATGGCTGGGCCGACCATTCCATTAGTCTTTTGGCCAAAGAATTACAACTTATGGAAGACCAGGACCTTTTTGAAGGCCATTCCAAATTCTATAAAAATGTATGGAATCCGGATACCCAATATTTTCAAGCCAGACATGAGGATGGGCGGTTTGTGGAAAAATTTAAGCCCTTGCAACTTACTTATACGGACTGGGATGATGAGTATACCAAGGATTATACAGAAGGCAGTGCATTGCAATGGCGATGGGCCGTACCCTATGATCCGGAAGGCCTGGTATCGCTTTTTAGGGATAGAGATTATTTTGTGAGCGAACTGAATAACTTTTTTGCCAAAGCCGATCCAAAAAAAGCTACCTGGACCCCAGGCTCCTATTACTGGCATGGCAATGAACCGGATATCCATGCCGCCTATCTTTTCAATGCCGTTGACAGGCCCGACTTGACCCAAAAATGGGTGCGTTGGATTTTGGATAATAAATACGATAATTCCTATGTGGGCATAGATGGCAATGATGATGCCGGAACCTTGTCCGCTTGGTATATCTTTAGCTCCCTTGGTTTTTATCCTATTGCCGGAACGGACATTTATCAATTGGGCGCACCATTATTTAAGAGCGCTATTCTACAAATGGGAGAAAACCAAATGACCATAGACACGGAAAACTATGATCCCAATAATATCTATGTAAAAAAAATATTGCTGAACGGGCGTCCCTTGGACCGCACTTGGATTAAGCACGAAGAAATAGCCGAAGGGGCCCAACTGACCTTCATTATGGCCAAAGAGCCACAGTTTTTAATTAACAAACAATCATCTAAATCTACCTTATGAGACTTTTATTTTTATTGTGTACCTTGTTAGTAGTATCGTGTAAAGGAAAAATGGAAAAATTACCGGAAGTAGTTCCATTGGACCATCCTGCCATAGTGGAACAGGAATTTATTTATGAATTGGATGATGCACTTACCCCGGAATGCCATGCTTCTACAGTAGAAGTAAGCAATGGTACCGTTATAGCCTCTTGGTTTGGTGGCACCGAAGAAAAAAATGACGACGTTGGTATTTGGGTATCCCGAAAGACCAATGGTTCCTGGACTATCCCAGTAGAAGTAATAAATGGCGTACAGGAAGATGGTAGTAGATATCCCTGTTGGAACCCGGTATTGTTTAAACCCAAAGACCAACCACTGTTTTTATTCTATAAGGTAGGGCCTAGTCCTACCGAATGGTGGGGACTCTACATGACCTCTAATGATGATGGTAAAACGTGGTCCAAACCGGTAAAACTTCCTGAGGGAATTCTGGGGCCCATTAAAAACCAGCCCATACAATTGGCAAGTGGTGAAATACTCTCCCCTTCCAGCACGGAAGATGAAGAGGCGGGTTGGCAAGTTCATTTGGAACTTAGCTCGGATAACGGAAAAACTTGGTCCAAAACCCAGCCCTTGAACGACGGCAAAGAACTAGGCGCCATACAACCTGTGGTCTTTAATTATGGCAATGGAAAATTACAGCTTTTGAGCAGAACCGAAAATGAGGTCATTGCCGAGAATTGGTCTACCGACTACGGAAGCACCTGGAGCAAAATGAAAGCCACGGCTTTGCCCAATCCAAATTCCGGAATAGACGGGGTAAGTTTAAAAGATGGGCGACAATTATTGGTTTACAATCCCACCGGAAAAAATTGGGGCGATAGGGTACCTTTGAGTTTGGCCCTGTCCAATGACGGCACCAAATGGAAACGCGTTCTGGACTTGGAACCTTTAAGGGAGAATACGGATAAGGAGGGCGAAGAATATTCATATCCTACCATGATACAGGCTCCCGATGGGAAAGTGCATATTGTATATACTTGGAACAGAAAGACAGTGAAGTATATCGTCTTGGATCCACAAAAACTTAATTAAGAACAATCATGGGAAAATGGTTAAAGGTTTTGCTGAAATTTGTTGGGGCATTGATAGTTCTCTTGGTAGTTCTTTTCTTTTTTGCCACCAGTACCATTGACACCACACCCT
Organism: Arenibacter flavimaris; assembly: GCF_030291335.1. Taxonomy (NCBI): domain Bacteria; kingdom Pseudomonadati; phylum Bacteroidota; class Flavobacteriia; order Flavobacteriales; family Flavobacteriaceae; genus Arenibacter; species Arenibacter flavimaris. The sequence continues at coordinate 110,124 of NZ_JASWIM010000002.1, read as the reverse complement.
ATTTTGAAACGGAGTATTACAGGAATACCATTCAAAATATAGAGGAAGCCGTCAAGAATAAAACCGAGGCCAAAGGCCCGCTGCTTGCCGGATTTGCAAGGACTAATATCACCCCCAAAATTGTAAGTGGCACTCCGGACCCCACCAAAGGTGAATTCAACAATATAAAAATGGCCGGTTATGGTAGCGGTAAAATTGCAACCGGAGTTCACGATTCCATTTTTGCCAAGGCAATCGCAGTTGAAGTAAATAAAGAAACCGTGGTTTTGATCAATGCCGATCTAGTGGCAATACCGGAAGACGTTGTTATCCAGGTTACCGAAAACCTAAAGGGAAAAATAGCCCGAAAACAGCTTTATTTTGGGGCTACCCACACCCATTCCAGCATTGGCAATTGTATGCCCGGTTATGTGGGAAAAGGCTTTGGTGGGGAATATCAACCGGAGGTAGTGGAATGGCTTGGTCAAAAATTTTCCGCCCTCATATTACAGGCTTTGGCAGACAAACAACCCGCCCAATTCTCTTCGGGCTATATTAAAGTACCCAATTTGGTACGCAATAGGATCATTGGGGAATCCGGGCGACTTAATGATAAACTAGACCTTTTGTCCTTTATGCAGGAAAATGGTAGAAAGGCCACTATTGGCGCTTTTTCCGCCCATGCAACCGTAATAGGTACAGACAACGAACTGTATACAGGGGATTATCCCGGATATTTCCAAAGGCATTTGGAAGAAAATGGGGTTGAGCTGGCCATGTTCTTCGCAGGAACGGTCGGAAGTCATTCCAACAAAGGACTAGGTGAGAAATTTGATAAAGCCAAATACATTGGGGAAACCCTTGCCGATTCGGCCCGATCTGCCTTGTACAAAATGAAATATCTCCCTAATGTGGATCTGACCGCCATATCTTCTGAAATAGAAATCCCAAAGTTGCAGTTTCTCTACATATCGGACCGCTTACGCCTTTCCTCTTATCTTGGAAGTAAACTGATGCCAAAGACAAACCCTATCCAAGTTCAAGGTCTAAAATTGAACAACCTCATTTGGCTTGCCCTACCATATGAACTAAGCGGGGAATACGGTTTGGATTTAAAAAATGCCTTGGAACTCCAAGGGTACAATTCCGTTCTCAGCAGTTTTAACGGCCAGTATCTGGGATATATCGTACCACAAAAGTATTATTATTTTGACACTTACGAAGCTCGATTAATGGGTTGGTACGGCCCCAGCATGGGGGATTATTTAATGGAGCTCAATTTTAAAATGGCCAATGAATTAACACATAGTAAACTATAAACAATGAAAACTTTAAAAAAGGGATTAAAAATATTTGGGATAGGCATCCTTATACTCTTATTGGTAGGGGCATCGGTAGTGATGTACAATTGGCGCGACCGTCATCCCGACTATTCCATCGATCTTAAAATCGAGAACAAAACCCCGCAACCCATAACAGCCGGATTTTCCAAAAAGCCCATTACCCCAACTATTGTAGACACTTGGAACGATGCCAATGGAAACAATAAATACAGCAAGGATGAAGGCGATACTTATAACGACAACAATAACAATGGGAAATTTGATGCGTATTGGATTGCAGGAATGAGCAACGCCAAACCTGCCCAGGGAGTGCATGATGATGTCTGGTCCCGGGTTATGGTGATCGATGATGGCAATACCAGGATAGCCATGATTTCTATGGATGCCATTGGTTTTTTACATGGGGATGTAATCGACATCAGAAAACGAATACCTGCCGAGCTGGGAATAGATTACACCCTGTTATCGTCTACCCATACCCACGAAAGCAACGACCTTGTTGGCATCTGGGGCGAAAACATCTTCAATTCCGGCGTAAATCCAGAAATGATGGAATATGTAAAATCCCAAACCGTTGCGGCTATAATTGAGGCTGCCAACAACCTTCGTCCCGCAAAATTGGTTTTTGCCGAAGACCTGTCCGGAGAAGATGGCAAACTCATAAAAGACACCCGAAAACCAATTGTAAAGGCCACTGGAATACATTTAATGCAGGTTCTGGATGCCGAAAACGACACCACCCTGGGAACCCTAATCAATTGGGCAAACCATCCCGAAACGCTATGGTCTCAAAATTTATTGATCAGTTCGGATTTTCCCCACTATATTAGGGAAGGCCTGGAAAAAGGTGTTTACAACGGAGAGGAATTGGTAACTGAGGGACTTGGCGGAGTGGCCATTTATTTTTCGGGAGCTATTGGCGGATTAATGGCACCACATCCCTCTTTGGGGATACCCGACCCCTTTACTGGGGAGGAATACTTTGAACCTACATTTGAAAAAACCAAGGCGCTTGGAGATCAAATTGCCTTGATGTCCTTGACCGCCCTAAAACAAAAGGGTGATACCTTGACCAATTCGAATATTTCTTTAAGGGCAAAGACTATCTTGGCACCATTGGACAATACTACCTTTAAGATTGCCAGTGGTATTGGCCTGATCAAGATGGGAATGCCCGAATATTTTAAATCCAGGACCGAAGTAGGGGCCATTCGAATAGGCCCTGCCCTATTTTTAAGTATCCCTGGGGAAATATATCCCGAAATTGTGTATGGTGGCATAGAGGCCCCCGAAGGTCGCGAATTTAACATACAGCCCTTGGAAATTCCACCACTTCAGGAATTGATTTCCGACAAGTACAAATTTTATTTAGGACTTTCCAATGATGAAATTGGATATATAATACCAAAAAGCGAATGGGACACGGGAAAACCGTACCTATACAATGATGAAGGCGACACCTATGGGGAAGAGAATTCCTTGGGACCGGAAACGGGGCCCATCATTTATAAGGCCTTAACGGAAGTAATCAAGGATTTGGACTAGCTACAAGGAATTTAACATCCGTATACAATTTTAAACCGTTGGAGTCAAGTTTTTAATCAATTTCCCATAACTTTAAGGTTCTGTTACTACCAGCACCTTAATATATGTACACCATCATCGATATAGAAACTACCGGAAACGGGATAAAAGGAAATAAGATTACTGAAATTTCCATATTCAAATTTGACGGTCATGCAATCATCGATGAATATACTTCGCTGGTAAACCCTGAATGTGAAATACCCCATTTCATTACGGGATTAACGGGCATCGATAATGATCTGGTGCGCCATGCCCCCACTTGGGAAGAAATGGCTGCAAAGGTATTGGAAATAACAGAGGACACCATTTTTGTAGCCCATAGCGTAAATTTCGACTACAACGTTATCAAGAATGAATTTCAGAATATCGGAATTAATTTCTCCCGCAAAAAGCTATGTACGGTTCGATTGTCCAGAAAACTTATCCCTGGCCTAAAATCCTATAGTCTGGGAAAATTATGCACTTCTTTGAACATTCCCCTGACAGATCGCCACAGGGCAAAAGGGGATGCCCAGGCCACGGTAATCCTGTTTAAAAAACTGTTAAGGACAAACGGGGCCGAAAAGGTATTCAAAGCTTTTCTCAATGCACGCTCACAAGAAGCTACATTGCCCCCATTGTTACCCAAGGAAATCTTTGAAAGACTACCCCATTCCCCTGGTATTTATTTTTTTAAGGATGCGAAGGGAACCATAATATATGTAGGGAAAGCCATTGATATCAAAAAGCGGGTGCTTGGGCATTTTTACGACAAGTCCAACAAAGAAATTTTAATGTGCAGGGCGACTCACGACATCGATTTTGAATTATCCGGGAACGAGCTAATTGCCCTATTAATGGAATCTGCAGCCATTAAACAACATTTCCCCCTATACAATCAAAGTCAGAAACGAACACCAACAGAATACGCCATTTTCTCCTATGAGGATCGCAATGGAATTCAACACTTGGCATACAACAAATTGAAATTAACGCCCAATCCCATATCCACTTTTAATACCATAACGGATTGCCGCTTGTTCTTGGAAGACCTATGCAAGAACTACGGCTTATGTCCCAAATTCTGTCATTTACAGGAAAATATTAGCAGCTGCTCCCATTATAGTATTACCAACTGTTCTGGAATATGTAAGGGAACCGAATCGCCTTTGGATTATAATACCAAAGTAAGAAACGCCATTGATGACTTGATGGACAGAAACCGAAATTTAGTGATCAAGGAAAAGGGCAGACACGCCGAGGAAGAAGCCTTTGTATTGATTATCAACAACAAATACAAGGGTTACGGATTCCTACCGCGGCAGGAGCAGATAAATAATATTGACGCCCTGGAAAATTTTTTGGAACTCCAAAAAGAAAATACGGATACCAAACGCATTTTGTCATGGTATTTAAGAAAATACCCGAACAAGGCCATTGCCTTCTCCCCTCTTTCCATTTGAAGAAGCACGGCCGGTTGTTTCAAATAAATGAAATACCCGACCTACTTTTTTTTACCACTGTTCATCAACATCAAAACAGCGGTGACAAGCCCAACACAAACAGCTCCAAAAACAGCAATCATTACTATTCCGTTACTCCAATTTACCAATGGCAAGTATTGTAGAATCATAGGTAATTATTTTAAATTCAGTAAGCTAAAATATATACAAACAGCACTGTAAAATATGATAAATATCACTTTTAAAGTGTCGTTGGACAAACATAAACGGTTACCTTATAACCGGAATTCTTTATTTCCTCAAAGCCACCTGCTATATCCACTAAATTATGGATGCCCCTACTTTTTAAAATGGATGCCGCTATAACAGACCTATATCCACCTGCACAGTGTACATAAAAGGTATCCTCCTTAGGAAATTCGGCCATATGGTCATTTAAAAAATCCAAAGGGGTGTTGTTGGCATTTTCCATATGCTCGGATAGGTATTCCGATTCTTTCCTTACATCAAAAACAGGAACTTCCTTATTATCCAGAGTGGCCTTCAATTCCTTGGCGGAAATGGATGTAATTACATCATATTCCTTACCGGAATTTTTCCAGGCTTTGAAACTTCCCTTTAAATACCCTATGGTAGCATCAAAGCCAACCCTGGATAATCTTATGATGGCTTCTTCCTCCCTACCTTCCGGTGCTACAAGTAGGATAGACTGCTTGGTATCGGCAATAAGGGCTCCTACCCATGGGGCAAAACTACCATCCAGCCCTATGAAAATAGATCGAGGAACAAATCCCTTTACAAATTCGTCCTGGTTTCTTACATCCAAAATTACCGCATCCGTGGCATTGGCAGCTTCCTCAAAGGCATCGGGAGACAAGGCAGTGGTACCTCTTTCCAATACGTCCCCTATATCCTCATATCCTTCTTTGTTCATTTTCACATTGAGCGGAAAGTATTTTGGAGGTGGCAATAATCCTTCTGTAACCTCCTTAACAAATTCTTCCTTGGTCATATTGGCACGTAGGGCATAATTCATTTTCTTTTGATTGCCCAAGGTATCCACGGTCTCCTTCATCATGTTCTTTCCACAGGCCGAACCTGCACCATGTGCGGGATAGACCACCACTTCATCGGCTAAGGGCATAATTTTGTTTCTAAGACTATCGAACAATAACCCGGCCAAATCCTCTTGGGTCATATTGGCCGCTTTCTGTGCCAAATCCGGTCTACCCACGTCCCCTAAAAACAAAGTGTCCCCCGAAAATATAGCGTAATCCTTACCCTTTTCGTCCCTCAACAAATAAGTGGTACTTTCCATGGTATGCCCTGGGGTATGCAATGCCTTAATGGTAATATCCCCCAACCTAAATTCCTGACCATCTTCTGCTATAATCGCATCAAAGGAAGGATTGGCCGTAGGACCATAGACAATAGGTGCCCCAGTTTCTTTGGAAAGGGTTATATGCCCACTTACAAAATCTGCATGGAAATGCGTCTCAAAAATATATTTTATAGTGGCATTATCCGCTTTGGCCCTTTTTATATAAGGTTCCACCTCACGCAAGGGGTCAATTATGGCCACTTCTCCTTTACTTTCTATATAATATGCACCCTGCGCCAAACATCCTGTATAAATCTGTTCTATTTTCATCTGTAAAAATTTATTGGTTCCTAATAAGCCATCCGAGTAATTATCGGTAGCAATTCACCATGAAACAATCTAGTTGCCATCAAAGTTGCCCTGGCCCATTTTCTTAATCTTTTTTTTGTGTGGTGATTAAAATTTAATCAAAATAATCTTAAATGGACAATCACCTTTACAAAGGTAAATAATATAGACCTCCCCGAATGCAACATTAGTTACTTTGATTCTGATGTGCCACTCTTTCCCTTAGCAAAGGAATGGTATTGGGATCATCATGATAGGCTACGGCTTCCTTTATCTTAACAAAAAGATATTCTTTATGCAGACAGTTGATAATTCCGCTCTTGAATATTATGTCGCGAATGGGGCCCGTAGCACCCGCAATATAAAACTCGATGTTCCGATTGTGAATTTCTTCGATAACATTGATCAACATGGCAGATGCGCTAGCATCTATATAATTAATGGCCTCGGCATTTAAAATCACCGCTTTCAGGGAGCGGCCCTTGACATTGATGAACTTGAAAAGTTCACTTTTAAAATAACCCAAATTCCCAAAATATAGCTGGGAGTCGAACCTTACGATCAAAAGATCGGATCGTACCTCTGCCTCGTCACCAAAACGACTAATATTTTTATAATAATCGGATCCCTTTATTTTTCCCAAAACAGCAAAATGAGGTTTGGACGTCCTGTATACCATCAAAAGTAGGGATAGTAATACCCCTATTAGAATACCCTCCACTATGCCAACACCAAGGGTAATTAAAAAAGTTATCAAAAGAACCATAAACTCATCCTTGCTTTGGTTCCATAATTTTTTTGGATAGGAAAGATCTATTAGTCCAAATACGGAAACCATAATAATTGAAGCCAGTGCCGCCTTTGGCAAGTTATAGAACAATGGGGTAAGAAACAATAGTGTCAGGGCCACCATTACCACACTGATCAGTGAGGCCACGGTAGTCTTGGCGCCCGCTTCATAATTTATTGCCGAACGGGAAAAACTTGCTGTAACCGAATAGGACTGAAAAAATGAACCTATCATATTTGAAGCCCCCAATGCTATCAACTCTTGGTTGGGGTCTATGGTCTCTACTTTATTTTTTTCTTCAAATGCCCTCCCGATGGAAATTGCCTCCAAATATCCAACCAATGCCAATGTTAGGGCAATAGGCCATATATCCCTAAACTTCTCCATGCTAAAACTATGAAGATTAAAACTTGGTAGGCCTGCTGGGACCTCCCCTACTACCTGGACATCAAAGGCCTCCAAATTAAAAAAATAAACCCCCAAACTGCTAAGTACAACGACCAATAATATTGCCGGAAATCTGTCATACCATTTTTTAAACGAAACAATGATCAGAATTCCTATTATCCCAATAGAGAAATCATAAATATTGGTTTCAGACAAATGCTGAAAGGCATTCATAACCAGCTCGTGAAATTTATTGCTATTTATGATATCCGCTCCCAATAAGTGCTTTAATTGACTAAAAATAATGATTAAGGCAGCGGCAGAGGTAAATCCACTGATTACAGGTCTAGACATAAAGTTGACCAGAAAGCCCATACGCAAAAAACCAAACATCAATTGAAATGCACCTACCATAAACGACAGGAACAATGCCATTAAAATATAGTTTTGCACCCCTGATATGGCAAGGGTGCCCAAACCAGCAGCCACCAAAAGGGAATCCATGGCCACCGGCCCTACGGCAATTTGCCTGGAAGTGCCCAAAAAAGCATATGTCAAAATAGGGAACAAGGAAGCGTACAAACCATAAACCGGTGGCAGACCGGCAATCATAGCGTAGGCCATACCCTGGGGAATTAAAATTATACCCACGGTTATACCTGCCACCAAATCTTTTCCAAAAAGGCTTTTGTTATATTTTGGAAGCCAGTCCAAGAAAGGTAAAAATCTCCTCATTCACCAAATTTAGTATTAAATACCTAATTCCTATGTAACGAAGGTTACAGAATTTAAACCTTTATACCCATTCCTCCCATTCAAATTGGTATTAATAAACATTAAATATTTTATCTTGTACCCTCATTACAAATTTACACTTGGAATATGCAGAAAATACCCTACATCATAAGTTGTCTTATAGCTACTGTAATCCTTTGCCAGTGCAGCACGGTTAAATCTGTTTCTGAAGAAAATAAGGACGGTTGGATTTCCATGTTCAATGGTAAGGACATAAACGATTGGACCACCAAAATTCACCATTATGAGGTTGGGGACAATTACGGCGACACCTTTAGGGTAGAAGATAGTATCATAAAAGTGCGCTATGACCAATATGAGGGCGATTTTAATGAACGCTATGGCCACCTATATTACAACACCCCCTACTCCTATTATCATTTAGTGGTAGAGTATCGTTTTGTAGGTGAATTGCACCCGGGAGCCCCAAGTTACACCATAAAAAATAGTGGGGTAATGTTCCATTCCCAAGATCCCAGGACCATGCCCAAGGAGCAGGATTGGCCCATTTCTGTGGAAATGCAGTTTTTGGCCGGACTGGAAGAAGGAAAATCACGGCCCACCGGCAATATGTGTTCCCCGGGAACCGATGTGGTATACCAAGGTAAAATTGACCCGAGACACTGTATCAATTCCACTTCCAAGACCTATTTCGGAGATCAATGGGTACGCGCCGAGGCCATTGTTTTGGGAGATTCCATTGTGACCCATATTGTAAATGGGGAGGAGGTACTGCAATACACAAAACCACAAATAGGAGGCGGTGTTGCCAACAGATATGATCCGGCCATCAAAATCGACGGTAAATTATTAAAGGAAGGTTTTATAGCCTTACAGGCGGAGGGGCAGCCCATAGACTTTAGAAAAGTAGAATTAAAAAACCTCAAGGGTTGTATGGATCCCAAAGCGTCCAATTATCGTAAATATTACATAAAATCCGCTCCGGAGGATTGTAAATACAACTAATTACCGCATAGCGACCAACTATTGAATATTTCCGCCTACGGGCAATCCACTGGGAACCTTTTCGGGGATTTCCTTATCAAAATTTTCATCGTTAAGGGTATTTAAAAATGAAATGATCAAGGACATATCCTTAACACTGAGTTGAAGCTCCCTTACAAAGGGATCGAACATTTCCTTGGATACCGAGGGATTCCGTGTTTTCCCAAAAGAAATATCCTCATAAAATTCCAATACCTGTTTTAAATTTTGAAAGGCACCATTGTGCATATAGGGTGCGGTAAAACGCAGGTTCCTAAGAGAAGCGGTCCTAAAGGCGAAACTTTCCTGAAATCCACTGTCGGGTTCTGTTAACTTTTTGTTTTCCGGCACACCCAATACGTGCAACTTATAGTCCGAAAACATGGGTCCGTTATGGCAATTGATGCAACCTACGGATTTAAAAAGCTTAAAGCCTTCCTTTTCGGAATGGGAAATGGCGTTTACATCCCCAGCCATATATTGATCAAAGCGGGAATTGTTGGCCACCAAAGTCCTTTCAAAGGAAGCAATGGCCATTCCTATATGAATACTGTCTATTGGTGCATCCGCACCAAAAGCTGCTGCAAAAAGATCTTTGTATTCAGGTATGGCCTGAAGTCTTGCAGCCACTTCACTTAAAATTTGAGACTTTGAAATATGAACACCCTTCATTTCTTCCAAGGTCTTAATGGGCTCCAATGCCTGCTTTTCCAGACTCTTTACACGATCATCCCAAAACATGGGAGCATTTTCCGGATCATAATCATCCTTCCCGTGTATACCATTATATGCGGTGTTTAGAATTGTGGGGGAATTTCGTTTCATTTGAGGAATTTCATTGGGCTGCTTAAATACCCTTTTACTCCCCAACCCCTGACCATTTGCACCAATGGATAGATCCAGGAACTCTGCATATCCGGTAGCCGGGTGATGGCAACTGGCACAAGCAATGTCCTTACCGCCCGAAAGTATTGGGTCATAAAAAAGTAGTTTCCCCAAGAGTTCCTTTTCTTCGGAACTTGGATTTCCTATGGGCGTTTTTATAATTTTGGGTAGGGCAGCAACCTTGGCAACCATCTTGGGCCGGGGTATATCTATTTCCCCTTTCTTGGCAGGATTGCCACAACCCGCCAACAATACGGATAGGACCAGAACATACTTACAAAAACCAATCCTCATTCAACTTTACTTTTACCAAGACAAGTTTAACACTTAAACTGCTCAATAACAAATACTAAACTACAAAAAACTATAGATCCAACACTTTGATCTGATTTCGGTAAAGTTCAATTTTACCTTCATTTTCCATTTTTTTCAATAAGCGGGATACTACCACCCGTGAGGTATGAAGGTCGTAGGCTATTTCCTGATGGGTTGCGTACAATACATCATCATGGGTTACTTTGGCCTTATCCTGCAGGTGCTTCAATAAGCGCTCATCCATTCTTAGAAAGGCAAGGGTATCTATGGTCTCCATTAGTTCCATCATTCTAGCGTGGTAACTGTCCAAGATAAACTGTTGCCACGTTTTATATTTCCCCATCCAGGTTTCCAAATAGCCCACCGGTATCATTAATAATTCTGTATCTGTTTCCGCAACGGCGCGTATTCCACTCTTTTTGTTTCCCATACAACAGGAAAAGGTCATAGCACAAGTGTCCCCTTTTTCAACAAAATACAATAATAGTTCATTGCCATCATCATCTTCCCTTAGCACCTTAATGGCTCCGCTTAGCAGCAAAGGCATGGACTTAATATTAGCACCAATTTCCATTAGGATTTCGCCTTGACCAACCTTTTTATAGCTGCCTACCGTCCTAATTTCTTCCAACAACTCCGGTTCAAAAATATAACCATAATGTAATTCCAATGCTTCTGTCATACTATTCGTTTCAAAGGTTAGGTTGTATTATTACCGAAAATATCCTTTCAGACGTACTTACCGTCTGAAATCCGTTGTGCAAATCCTCCTGGCTTACCGCATATGGATAAAAGGAAATGGGTTCTATACACAGCATATTGGGTACTTCTGTCCACAACATAAAATTCCCAAAGCCTTCAGTTTTTAAATTAATCTCCCCTACATCCGACAAGGTAAGGGAATTGCAGTCCAAAACCGGCAGGGCCCTATTGCCTGCATCGAGTATCTCCTGTAGGGCAATGGTACGATCAGAGGTTCTAATGGAAATATTTTCCGAATATAGTTTAAACGCAGGATGATATCCCAACATAAAAGGCATTCCTGCTTCCCCGGTAATTTTGAATTCAATTCTTAGGCCGTTTTCAAGAATCTCGTAGGACTTTGTAAATTCAAAATTATAAGGCCAGGACAAATATTCCTCCGTGGATTTGGAGGGGAATTTGGAATTCTTGATTGCGGTACCTGACACATATTGTTTCCTATAGATGGACTTGGTTTTGGTTTGGGAAACGAGTTGGTATACCATTTCCCTCAATAGACCATGTTGATCCTGAACAGCTGCACCTTTAGGGGTTGTAACCCTAAAATTTGCCTCATTGGTAGGCCCTATAATTGGAAACATTTCCGTATCCGAATTACGCCATCCCGGACTGCCCTTTTGGTGAATATACTCATGGCCGGCAACTGCATAGCCCACCAATTCCCCTTCATCTATTGTTACAATCTGATCCTGTAGGTTTAGCTTTACCATTTGCTTATACTTTTTAAGAGAAAATTCATCACTTTGTTATTGATTCGGGATTTAAAATTTACAATATATTCTATTCGAACTGTATAGCCTTAACGGGAGATATTTTAGTAATAATATAGGACGGCAAAAGCAACATCAGCAAACATAAAATCAAAACGCCAATGTTGAGGACTACCACCGCCGTCACGTCAAGGTACACTGGAATATAATCTATATAATACTCCTTGGGGTTGGGAAACTTGAACATACGGAATTTGTATTGCAACCCTATAATACCCAATCCAATGATGTTGCCCAACACAAGGCCAACACCTATCAGGTAAGCCGCATTGTATAAAAATATCTTTCGTATACTCCAATTGGACGACCCCAAAGCCTTTAAAATACCTATCATTTGGGTCCTTTCCAAAATTAAAACAAGGAGGGCGGTAATCATATTGATACCTCCTACAATAATCATAATACCAATGATCAATGCTATATTAAAATCGAAAAGACCAAGCCATTCAAAAATCCTGTAATATTTGTCCTTTATGGTCTGAGTATCCAGATTGGGCAAGGTCTTTCCGTAAATTTCCTTGGCCTTATTGTCCATTTCATCAAAATCGTCCACAAAGATTTCAAAGTTTCCCACTTCATTATCCGCCCATTTATTCATATGTTGAATATGGCGCAGATCAATAAAAATATAGGAGCCGTCCAGCTCTTCAAAACCACTGTCGTAAATGCCCGTAATAGTAAATCTCCTTTGATTGGGTATCTTGGATGCATCGTCTTCCTTAAAGAAAATAGCAACGAAGGAATCCCCTGTCTTCAATTTTAAACGCTTGGCCAAAACCTGTGATATTAATGCCTCATCATTGATTTCCCCTGTAAAATTGGGCAGGGTGCCATCCACTAAAAATTCCTTAAAAACATTCCAATTGTAATCCGCCCCAACACCTTTTGCCAAAATACCTTCAAAAGTCTCTTCGGTTCTTATTATCCCCGCCTTGGTGGCTACCCCTTGAATATGCTGTATCCCGCTGACCGATTTAAATTCCGGATAAAATTCCTGATCAAGGGAAACAGGGACCTTGGACACGTCGGAGGTATTGCTGTCGTAATTATAAATCTGGATGTGGCCGTTAAAGGCGGCTATCTTTTCCCGTATTTTGTGTTTTAGACCAACCCCGGTGGAAATAGCCACCAACATCATTATCACCCCCAATGCAATGGCCGCAATAGCTATTTTTATTATTGGTGCAGAAATACTAATTTTATGCTCCTTACCTGTAACAAGGCGTTTGGCAATAAAAAATTCTAAATTCAATTTATGGCAGTTTTTTCCATTTTCAAAAATACAGTTTTATTATTGTTTTTTACACTTTCTAGTTGTGGAAACCACACCAAAACCCATAATAAAGCACTTAATTCCGTGGCGGTACAGGATAGCCTTGCTACAGATCTCCCTATAATTATAGCAGCCAACAGAACTGCATCCTACCTCCCTTTACTTGAAGGAAAAAGAGTAGGAATCGTAGCCAATCAGACCAGTGTAATCTTTAAGGATACACAACCCTTATCCTATACCCATATTGTGGATTCCCTATTGTCACAGAACATAGATATTAAACAGGTATTTGCACCCGAACACGGATTTCGGGGAGAAGCCGATGCCGGGGAGAAGGTAAGCGATGGAAAGGATGATAAAACAGGACTTCCCATAATCTCCCTGTACGGGAAAAACAGAAAGCCTTCCAAAGAACTATTGCAGCATGTAGACATTGTACTTTTCGACATACAGGATGTAGGGGTCCGTTTCTATACCTATATCGCTACCATGCAATTGGTCATGGAGGCTTGTGCCGAAAACAATATCCCCATGATTGTCCTGGACAGGCCCAACCCGAACGGGCATTACGTTGATGGCCCTACCATGGAAACCGCGCACAGGGGCTTTTTGGGATTGAACAACATCCCTTTGGTTTATGGTATGACCATAGGGGAATATGCCAACATGATCAATAACGAAGGGTGGCTGAAAAACAAAATTGTGGCCGACCTGACCGTAATCCCCATGGAAAACTACCATCACCACAAAGATTATATTTTACCCATTAGGCCCTCCCCCAACCTTCCCAATAACACCTCTATTTATCTCTACCCCAGTTTGGGATTGTTTGAAGGGACCAATGTAAATGCAGGCCGTGGAACCGAGTTTCAGTTTCAACGGTATGGCGCCTCCTTTATGGACAGTACCAAATATAATTTCAGATATACCCCTTCTCCGAATTTTGGATCGAAAGACCCAAAAGAAAACGGCAAAATATGTTATGGCAAGGACCTTGCCGATACCCCTAAAATAAATACCGTTAATTTGGATTATATATTGGATGCCTACAAAAACACCAAGGACAAAAGCTTATTTTTTAACACAAGTGGTTTTACCAAGCATGCCGGTACAGCAAACCTACAAAAGCAGATAGAAGGTGGCCTTTCCCAAGAGGAAATAAAGAAAACCTGGCAAAAGGATATTGAGCAATTCCAGAAAATAAGGACCAAATACTTACTTTACAATTGATCCGTGGATGTTATATCCATTTTTTTCGGTGATTTATATGGCTTGAACGGAATTTTCAACAATGCTCCTATATCTGAATTTTCCTTTTCATTGGGATAGGTATCCACCCCATATATAATATCATTATTGGACAATCTCATAAAGGTTCCCAGAAGTCTATCCCAAATGGAAAATATATTTCCATAATTACTATCCGTATAGGGTAATTTATAATGGTGGTGCACTTTGTGCATATCCGGCGAAACAATAACCCAGCTTAAGACTTCATCCAGCTTTTTGGGCAATGAGATATTGGCATGGTTAAATTGTGACAAAACAACCGAAAGGGCCTGATATATCATAATGATGGCTATAGGAGCCCCTACCACAAAAGTGCCGAAACAAGTAAAAATAAATCGCACCACACTTTCTCCAGGGTGGTGCCGATTGGCAGTTGTGGTGTCTACTTCATGATCGGTATGATGTATAAGATGAAACCCCCAAAGCACCTTTACCCTGTGCTCTACCCAATGGGCCAACCAGGCACTCAGAAAGTCCAGCATCATTACACCCAACAACACCTTACCCCATAAGGGCATCACGGGCAACCACTGTAGAATCCCAAAATTATTGGCTATGGTCCAATCACTGGTTTTTAGCAGCAAAAAGGCCAAGGGAATATTCACAAGAATGGTGGTTAGGGTGAAAAAAAGATTGACCCCTGCATGTTTTAGCTTGCTATACTTTAACTGAAACAGGGGGATAATATACTCCAATGTCCAAAAAAAAGCAATCCCTGAAACCAAAATAACACTTCTGTGTGCGGGAGGGATGGTTTCAAAATAATTGTAAATGGCTTCCATAGCCTAAATTTACAAAATAGTTGTAGTTAAATAATTACCCTTCAAAAAGTAATTTATGGCCGCCCTACTACAATCAGTGTTTATTTTCGTAATTGCCTACTTTAACTTAATTGTTTTTTTCATTTCCTCCACAATATTGTAAGCCGCGGGGCAAATAGCCACATTTTTTAAGGTAAGATTACTTATCTGTTGAAATTTTTTCCTATCCGTATGCGGAAATTCACGGCATGCCTTAGGCCTTACATCATAAATGGAGCAGTAATTATCGGCTCCCAAAAAGGTACAGGGAACACTTTGCAGCACATGATCGTTATCTTCGTCCATCCTCAAAAATTGATCAATAAATTTCTGGGGTTTCATTCTAAAATGCTTGGCAATACGCTCTATATCCGCATTGGTAAACAAGGGACCCGTGGTCTTGCAACAATTGGCGCAGTTTAAGCAATCGGTTTTCCTAAACTCCGCCTCGTGCAGGTCCTGCATAATATAGTCCAAATCCTTTGGTGGTTTTTTTCGAAGTTTGCCAAAGAATTTTTTACTCGCACTATGTTTTTCCTGTGCCAGCTCGGGAAGTTGTCTTATTACCTCATCCATTGTGGAATAAACTTTTAAAAGTTGGTTAAAAGTCCCACATTTGCATGTAAATAACAAATTTAAATGGCTAAGGACATTCTGGGCAAGGCACTTTTGGATTATCAATCCGGTAATTATTCTGAAGACATCAAGACCTATTCGTCATTGGATGAGGAAGATATAATACCCATCCCCTATTTATTTAGGGACTTTAAGAAAATGCCCCCCTTGGAACAAAAGGCCCTTAAGCTTTGCAAGGGCAGTATCTTGGACATTGGCTGTGGAGCTGGCAGCCACAGCCTCTATTTACAAAAAAAGGGCTACCCTGTTACCGCACTGGACCAATCGCCCGGAGCCATTGAAACTTGTAAACAAAGGGGCATAGAGCAAACTGTGTTACAGGATATTCAGGATTTTGAACTTCAAAAATACGACACCCTTTTGATGCTCATGAACGGTATAGGAATTGTAGGTAAGTTAAAGAATATAGATCGTTTTTTTTCACATTTAAAATCGCTCTTACAACCTAAGGGTCAGATACTCTTGGATTCCAGTGATATCATTTATATGTACGAAGAGGACGAGGATGGGGGCTATTGGATTCCTGACAATCAAAATTACTACGGGGAAGTTTCCTTTGAAATGGAATATCAGGGTGAAAAAAGTGAGCCCCTGGATTGGTTATATTTGGACTATAACACTTTGCAACGCGCAGCAAATGCAAATAACTTATCTTGTGAGCTTATAAGCCAAGGAAAACATTACGATTATCTGGCTAAACTTACGGAATTGAGGTAATACCCAAGAATATTTGACGTTATCTTAAAAGTTACAGCCTTTAATAAAAACTACAATAATGAAGAAATTGCCCATAGTGCTTTTGTTGGCGTTTGCCTTGACCATAGGTTGCTCCAAGGACTCCAGTGACAGCGACTCCCTAAAGGTAGATAAAACGGCCAACCTAAAAGATCCGGGCGATTCCGCCAACGACTTGCTTTCCGACTCCGAATATAAGAACTTGGCCATCGAAATTGCATATGTAGCAAATTATGCCCCCACGGAAACAGCAGTTTCCAATTTTGTAGACTTACTCAACGAGCGTTCCTATAAGGATAACATAAGCATTATTTATAAGAAATTGGATTCACCCCAAAAGGATAGCCTGTCCATTAATGAAATCTTTGATTTGGAAAAAGAAAATAGGACGGTGTACAATAATGGTGACACCTTAGGATTGTATATCTATTTTACCGATGCAACCTCCAGTGACGACAATCCAGATGAGGATCTGGTAACCCTGGGGGCCGTTTACCGCAACACTTCCATGGTAATTTACGAAGCCACAATAAGAAATCTGGCTTCCAGGAGTTCGTTGATCAGTACTTCCACTGTAGAAGCAGCAACTCTAAACCACGAAGCCGGACATTTATTTGGATTGGTAAACTTAGGAACAACGTCTGTGAACGAACATGAAGACCCCGAAGCCAAGAGTCATTGCAGCGAACAGAATTGCCTAATGCGGGCAGAGCTACAATTTGGATGGGGAATGGCCAAAATGTTATCGGCCAAGAACGGCGCAATCCCTAGTTTTGGTACGGAGTGCCTAATAGATCTACGGGCCAATGGAGGCAGATAAGCTGAAAATAAAAATCAATTATAACATGAAAAAAATAATTACCACTACCAATGCACCGGCTCCAATAGGGCCTTACAACCAGGCCGTAATGGCAGGAAACACTTTGTATATCTCAGGGCAAATTCCCATTGACCCAAAGACCGGGGAGTTGGTATCAGGTGATATCAAAAAGGAAACCGAGCAATCCATGCAAAACTTAAAAGCCATTCTTACCGAGGCAGGAATGACTTTTGAGAATGTTGTTAAATCATCGATCTTCGTAAAGGATATGCACCAATTTTCACAAATAAACGAAGTATATAGCGCCTATTTTGATGCGGATACCGCTCCAGCCAGGGAAACTGTTGAAGTAGCCAATCTTCCAAAATTTGTAAATGTCGAAATTTCTATGATAGCTATTAAATAGAGCCTTTGTGAAATTCGACCAAACCTTCAATGGGTCTTTGCCTTATAACACCTAAGATCAGATCGTTTCTTTCTACTACCGTAGCCAGTTCTTCACGTAGGTAATAGGCAATACTGCCCACAAAACTAACGGGAACCTTGGTGGCCAATTCAAACTGCATAATGTAGTTGTTCACAAACTGCTGAAAGCCCTTATCTATCACCCCTCTGCAATAGGGGTGGTTTTTATTTTCTACAATAAATCGGGCAAAAGTGGCCAAATAGGTATTTGGGTTGGGCTGTTTGTAAAGGTTCTCCTTGATTACATCGGCATCCAAATTGTATTCTTTTGCAAACTTGGTTGCCAAATCCATTGGGATTTTATTAAAGTAATAATCCCGGATCAATTTCCTTCCAAAAAAGTTACCACTACCATCATCCATAGGAATATACCCCAAAGAGGTAACCTTTTGATGCAATTTCTCACCGTCATAATAACTGCAATTGGAACCCGTACCTAAAATACACACTATTCCGTGCTGCCCTATTTTTGTTGTGGCAAATATGGCCGCATAGGTATCTTCCTTAACCTCTGCCTGGGCATTGGGAAAAAAATCATTAAAAATCTCTGTTAAAAACTTCTTCATTCTATCGGTACCACAACCGGCACCGTAAAAATACAAGTGGGTAACCTCTTTCCTATTCTTGGAAAGTTCAAAATTATTGGCCAAACGGTCTTCGATTACAGGACGTGTCAATACTTCAGGACTCAATCCTAAAGTTTGGGTCATGAACAATTGGTTGCCCTCACCATCCATGGCAATCCAATCCGATTTTGTTGCACCACTATCTACAATCAATATCATATAACAAGATTATTAATAAAGAATCCTGAAAATAAACAAAATATTGCTTAATCTCAGGATTCTTTTAATTATTACCCAATAAGACTATAATTTATGGATGTACTGCGCTAGGTCGACCAATTTATTGGAATATCCGGACTCGTTGTCGTACCAGGAAACAACTTTGAAGAATTTTGAATTCAATTCAATTCCTGCTCCAGCGTCAAAAATACTGGTTCTGGCATCCCCAATAAAATCTTGGGAAACAACCGCTTCCTCTGTATATCCTAAAATTCCTTTCAGTTCTCCTTCAGAAGCTTTTTTAAAGGCCTTCTTGATCTCCTCATAAGAAGTCTCCTTCTGCAAGCGTACTGTTAAATCCACCACGGAAACATCGGCAGTTGGAACTCTAAATGCCATACCGGTTAGTTTGCCCAACAAAGAAGGAATTACCTTGGTTACCGCCTTGGCAGCACCTGTTGAAGCCGGAATGATATTCAATAAAGCACTTCTACCGCCTCTCCAATCTTTTCTTGAAGGACCATCAACAGTCATTTGAGTAGCTGTTGTTGCATGCACAGTGGTCATTAAAGCCTCTTCAATACCAAAACTATCGTTCAACACTTTAGCCAAAGGAGCCAAACAGTTGGTAGTACAAGAAGCATTTGAAACAATGGTATCGGATGCCTTAACCTCTTTGTGGTTAACTCCCATAACAAACATTGGAGCATTACTGGATGGGGCTGAAATAACTACTTTTTTGGCGCCACCATCTATGTGATACTGTGCAGTTTCAAGTGTTGTGAAAATACCGGTACATTCCGCAACGATATCGGCACCAACCTCGTCCCATTTTAAATTCTTTGGATCTCTTTCCGCAGTAATCCTAACCGTTTTACCGTTTACCACCAAATTACCATCCTTTACTTCAACGGTACCATTGAATTTCCCATGAACCGAATCATATTCCAACAAATAAGCAAGATGTTCTACATCCAGCAAATCGTTAATAGCAACTACATCTACATTATCCCTTTCTACAGTAGCTCTAAAGACCAATCTTCCAATTCTACCGAAACCGTTAATCCCTATTTTCAAGTTTGACATTTCTATTGTTTTTAATGTTTAAGTTATGTTGTCATGATATCGGAAACCCTCATTAGCTCCTTATCAATTTTTGTATGTCCTTTTATTGCCTTACTGATAGGTGTCAGGGTAATTGTATTATCCTGTATCCCCACCATTAAGTTAGTTTTCCCTTCCAATAATGCTTCAACTGCCTTAACGCCCATTCTACTCGCCAAAACACGATCAAAACAAGATGGCGACCCCCCTCTTTGCATATGTCCCAAAACGGATACACGTACATCGTAAATGGGAAGATGTTCTTCTACGTATTCTTTTAGTTCAAAAACATTTTTACCGGTCTTATCCCCTTCCGCTACCACCACTATACTCGATGATTTTCCAGATTGCTTACTGCGCTTCAAGGATTCCAACAATCTTTCGAGACCTAAATTTTCCTCCGGAATCAAAATCTCCTCAGCTCCGGCGCCAACACCTGCATTTAAAGCGATATGACCAACATCCCGGCCCATAACCTCTACAAAGAAGAGTCTATTGTGCGAACTGGCCGTATCCCTAATTTTATCTATACACTCAACAGCCGTATTCAAGGCTGTATCAAATCCTAAAGTATAGGTTGTACCAAAAATATCGTTGTCTATGGTACCTGGGATACCGATTACCGGAAAGTCAAATTCCTTATTAAAGGTCAGTGCACCTGTAAAGCTGCCATCCCCACCAATAACGACAAATGCATCTATACCTGCTTTTTTCAATTGATCGTAGGCAATTTGCCTACCTTCCTTGGTCCTAAATGGTAAACAACGAGCCGATTTAAGGATTGTGCCCCCCTTGTTGATTATATTGTTAACACTACGGGCATCCATTACCTTAAAATCACCTTCCATCATGCCTTCGTATCCTCTATAGATACCAACGCATTCTACCTTTAAATAGGCACATGTACGCACTACTGCCCTAATAGCAGCATTCATTCCCGGTGAGTCTCCTCCTGATGTAAAAACACCAATCTTTTTTATTGCTGAAGCCATAAAAATTTTAAAAAGCAAAACTAGCAAACTTATTTCAATAATTGCCCGACTTTGGCTTTAATTTGACAACAATGAGCCACTCCAACGTTTTCGTTGAATAATTTTTTGAAAATTGTTAAATTCATAATCAATTCTTCAGAAAAAGTGATTATTTCGAAATTGCCCAAAACAGCTAAAAAGGCTCAAAAAAATCTTAATTCCTCCCTAAAATTTTACGTAATAATGCCTTAAAACTATCGAAGTCTACTTGATAGGAAAGTCCAACACCCTGGGTATATCCCTGACGGTCTGCCAGGAATTGTTGGATCTCATTTTCCCGATTGAAAATTTTGGCACTAAGGGTCCCTTCTTCGTTCAACAAAATCTGAACTTCCACGTCTCCGGCAACTACGGTTTCCGATACTCCGCCTACCGGGACCCCCACCCTTCCATTGAGCAAAACCCTATCGCTGATCTGGGTAGACAAGGTTACCCCTAACCTATTCTCCGTTTGAATATCCGTGCTCCTGTCCAGAATACCTTGTTCATAAGACAATCCAAAATTTAATTTATCGTTGTCGCCCGCCAACAAGGAATTGAGTATTCCCGAGGCGGACTGTAGAAGATTTCCTGTAACGGCCTGTTGATTGATTCCTGTTTGTTCATTGACAAAAGAGCCTTGAGCCAATAGGAAAAGGGCATTTTTTTCGGCTATTGTGGGGTCTTGCAGTCTGTATTCCAATTCGGACTTGACTATGGAATTGGTACCTGGAAATTCTATCCTCCAATCTATAACCGGACTTTCCAGCTCTCCCGTTAGCCTTACCACTACATCGGTGGGTATACGCCTGGTATATCCCGGATTATCCAAGAGTGGAGCTGGATTTGCATTTAAGGAATAAACGGCTTCCATGTTTAATTGTGCCGCCAAGGGCTCCCTCTCCCAGGTAATGTTACCTCCAGGTTTCACTTTAAAGGTCTTATCTACGATACCGCCAAACTTATAGCGAAACTGTCCCGTCACTACCACAAAATCCCCATACATATTAAATTTACCGTTGGTATTGATCTCTATGAACAAAATTCCAGCTCCAGTTCCCTTTAAGGAACTACCTGTTTTGGTATCTACAACAATTTCAACCTCCGCATCAGGAGTAACATCCAGGTTAAAAGCCAGCTCAAGACCTTCCACCTCCTTTAAAACCCGTTGGCCCTTATCCGTATCCTCAACTTTCTTTCCCACAAAATTGATAAATGAAAAATCCCCCACACTAACTACATCGCTAATTGGGATTTTTAAGGAAGTACCCCTTGCCGTTTCCCCATCTACATTGATCGTAAGGGCATTGGTAGGTCCAAATATCCTACCCGTACCATTTAAATAGCCAGCTCCATAGTACAACACCTCTTCCTTAAACGGTGTGTTCAATATTAGAAATCGATCATTATTGGTATCCACATCCAAATCCAAACTCCAATCCTTAAACAACTTATGGGTTATGGTACCATCCAAAGTTGCCTTAGTATTCATGGCAACATCGGTAAGTTTGATCTTTTGAAAATTAAAGGTTTGGTCCATTAACTTTACCCGGGAGTAGGGAGCAAAACTATAATCCACATTTAAATAGGGAATGGCAATACCGGCCTCGTTCAAGGACAGTACACCGCTCCAATTAGGGTTGTTTATTGGGCCCTTTAAAATGGCGCTTCCCTGTAACAAGCCCCTTATATTGGTAATAATACCTTCTCCCAAGGGACTAAATGGCTCCAGGTTGAACTTATTGAAGTCCACTATGAGATTTGCCTGTGGAATCTCCTCCCTATTGGAGATATTACCCACCACACTGAGCTTCTCGAACCCTTTATCCTTCAAGGAAGTGTTCACCACAAAATCCGTTAGATCCCTATTACCCACTATCCCAATGGCCAAATCCCCCAAGGTAATATTGTTGATCCCGAAGTCCTTTATATTTAAATTGGAGGAAGGCAGGTAAACATTATCCTTCTGCAAAACGTTCAAGGTACCATTCACCTCCCCGTGCAATTTAAGACTGTCTATGGAAGGCGTAATCTTCCCCAGGGTAACTATCTTAAACTGTAGCTCTATATCCTTATAGGTTGAATCTGCCAACTGTCCCCTTAGCCTAATTTGTTCCTGTTCATTATTGTTCATTACCACTTCCTCTATGGAAATGCTATCGAGGGTCTTGTTGATTACTACCTTGTTCTTATTGTTTCCATCCTTGTTCAAGATCCATTTATTTCCCTTAAAACTTATATCGGACGTTTTGAGACCGATAACAGATTTATTCTCTTTGTTGAAGGTATGGTAAAAATTGAGGTTGTAACTATCATTATATTCGCTTCCACCTCTAAATTCCGTTCTAAAGAACAATGTATCCTTCAAGGTGGTATTGATCAAATTAAAATCTTTAACGTCATAGTAAGGGGTTGCCAAATCCCCAATGGAAACATAGGTATTGAACAAGGGGTTCTTATTGTCTATTTTAACATCTATACTGTCCAATTCATTGCCGTATGCCACTATACTGGGCGATTTAAAGGTTAGTTTAAAATCTCCCTCATCGGCAATGATATTTCCCTTGATAAAGGTATTGGGATCGAACTTCACCTCTGGAAAAAATACGTCCACAATCTTGTTGTAGATCTTGAAATTAAACGCCAATCTCTGGTTTTCAGATATATTGAACGGTCTATAATTTGTATAAATACTTCCCAAAGAATTTTGCAGCAACCTGCCCAGTTCCTTGACTTTAAAATTGCCCTTCAAAAATCCGGTAATAATATCCGGGGAATTAATATCAATTATACGGGTACTGTCGTTTTCAAAGGTGGATGAAACCTTAAAATCCTCAAAGTAGTAGGTATCATTCTTGTTCTGATAATTGGTTTTGGTAAATTTTATATCCCCTACAATATTATCCAAAGAATTTCCGGAAATATCCATATTAACATCTCCCTTAAAAATGGAAACACTATCATTTATAAAGTTTATCTTTTTGAGATCTGCATAATCTACGGAAGCAATAAAGTTGAAATTATTCCTGTTTTCGGCAAAATCCGCCAATCCCTTAAAACTGAATTTTATATTTTCGTCCTTACACAATAGGGAACCATCAAAAAGTTGTTCCTTTATAATACCTGATACGCTGATATCCTTAAAATCGTAACCGTTAAAATTTAAGGAATACACCTGCCCTATTACCTCGGTATTTAAATATTCCATGACCACTCCCTTGCCCTCCACATTAAAATCCAGATTGGTAATACCCACATCCTTTCGTTCTATTAGCTCTCCTAGATCAAAATCGATCAAAGAGACAAATCCTTTGTAGGAGGCATCGTCAATATGATCTATATCGGTAAGCTCAAGATCCACATAGCTGCTGCCTATGAGGGTATTTATGTTGGCTTTTGTATTTATTGAGGATTCCGTAATAAGAGCATCGCCCCTAACCGTAAACTGCCCCAATCTTTGGATTGAAGACGGCAATACATCCAAAATATTCGGTAGCAGGGCCCTTAGTTCATAATAATTGGAAGTAACATTCTTCATATTGGCCATTAGGGCAAACTTACCATCCTTAACGAACAAATTTTTAAAATTAAAATCCCCTCGAATACCTGTATTATCCATTGTTAAAAAAAGATCGTTGGTATTCAAGTCGTTCAATACCCCATTGGCTACAGTGGAAAATGTTACTATTTTGTCGCTTCCAAATTGATTATAAAGCAGGTTTACTTCATTCAAGGCCACTGTAGACTCTATAAATTCAGCATCAATTTTTACTTTATTTAAAAAATCCTTAAAGTCTTCCCTATCATAATCGAATACCACCTTGCCCAATAAATTGGATTGAGGCGTTTTAATGCTCAAGGAATCGAAACGCATTTGCTGTTTTGTGTATTTGAATTCGGTAGCCATTTTTTCTACCACTACCCCTCTTGAACTCCGGAAGGACATCTTCTCTATTTTGGAATTTACGTCCGGGCCAATTATGGTAAATTCGGAAGCCGAAATGTTCAGATCGGCAAAATTCAGCATTTCCCTGGTTTCACGGTTTTCATCAATGAGCTTAAATTTACTATCCGTAATTTCCACATCTGCGGACGAAAAATAAAATGGTGGCGTACCGGGTTTACGAGGTTTTTTATCGTCCAACTTATCAATAAATACCTCGAGGTTGGTGTTCTTGTCATCCTGATAGGTCCTAAGCTTAAAATTGAGGCGCTCTATGGCTATGTCCCCAAACTCCAACTTGCCGTTAACCAAATTGCGTACATTTAGGATTGAGGTACTTAAATTGTCTATATAGAACAGGGTATCCTGTTTGTAATCTTCAATATAAACGCCTTTAAGTGAGGTATCCCAGGAAATTAGGGAAATCCTTAAGCGGTCAATATTAATGTTGGTGCCAAATTCCTTGTTGATCTCTGTAGTGGCATACTTGGCAAAGCGGGTCTGGACAAAGGGCAAGGAAAGTATTACACTGCCCAAAACGCAAATAAGAACGAGCACCAAAAATACTCTGACCAGGATTTTTCTTAATTTTTTGATAGGGCTTTATGTTTTACCTTTGTACATTCAAATTTTATTCCAAACAAAGTGGATAATCAAACTATTTACATTTTAGCCATTGAATCCTCGTGCGATGACACTTCTGCCGCTGTATTGTGCGGCAATAGGACACTAAGCAATATTGTGGCAACGCAAAAAATACATGAGGAGTATGGGGGGGTTGTTCCCGAACTAGCCTCAAGGGCACACCAACAAAATATTGTCCCTGTAGTGCACCAAGCATTAGCCAAAGCAAATATCGATAAAAAACAGTTATCCGCCATAGCTTTTACACGTGGACCAGGACTTATGGGATCTTTATTGGTAGGAACCTCCTTTGCCAAGTCCCTTTCCTTGGGATTGGACATTCCATTAATTGAGGTAAACCATATGCAGGCCCATATTTTATCGCACTTTATTGAGGAAGAAAATTACAAAATGCCCTCCTTCCCTTTTTTGGCAATGACCATTAGTGGAGGACATACGCAAATAGTACTGGTAAAGGATTATTTTGACATGGAAATTTTAGGAGAGTCCTTGGATGACGCGGTAGGGGAGGCCTATGACAAGAGCGCAAAAATATTGGGACTACCTTATCCAGGTGGACCCTTGGTGGACAAATATGCCCAGCTTGGCAACCCCAAGGCTTTTCCCTTTCCCAAACCCAAAGTGGACGGACTCAACTTTAGTTTTAGTGGTTTAAAAACGAGTATACTCTATTTTATACAGCGGGAAACAAAAAACAACCCAAATTTTATAACTGAAAACCTGAACGACATTTGTGCTTCCATACAATACACCATCATCAATATCCTAATGGATAAATTAAAAAAGGCCGTAACACAGACGGGAATAACACAAATAGCGATTGGCGGTGGAGTATCGGCAAATTCGGGTATTAGACAGGCCCTAAAAAAAGCGGAGGACAAATGGGGATGGACCACCTATATCCCAAAATTTGAATACTGTACGGACAATGCCGCCATGATAGGTATAGTGGGATATTTAAAATACAAGGAAATGGATTTTGTGGACCAAAGTGTTACCGCCAAGGCGAGATATGTAATTCAATAACCAAATAAAAGGTCCAAGCTTGCCTAATACTTGTTCCCCATTCCCCTATAGTAAGGCATTTTTTTTGCATCGGCCTCTTGAAACTTTAAAATATTATGGCATATAACGAACAGTTTGCACAACGGATCAGGGCTAGTTTTGATTTGCAGCCCCAAGCCGTACGATTTAATATTACCGAAAAAAAAATGTTCGGGGGAATTGCTTTTTTATTTTGCGGAAAAATGACCGTAGGCATTATAAAGGAGAACCTTATGGTAAGGGTGATCTCCAGCAAAATGGATGGGATCCTAAGTTCGGAACATGTGCGGCCCATGGATTTTGCAAAACGCCCCATGAAAGAATTTGTATATGTTTCCCAGGAGGGAATCGCCTCAGAGGAACAGCTGCTGAACTACATTGAATTAGGACTGGAACACGCCAAACAAAAATTGAACAAACTCTAAATATCGCTACTAGCCCATGCAACTTTTTTACCACCCTGAATTGGAAAACAACACGGACCAATTTATTTTTCCAACCGATGAAAGCAGGCATATCAGCAAAGTACTGAGGAAAAATTCGGGCGACATATTACAGATCACCAATGGCAAGGGCCTATTTTTTGAAGCTGAAATACTTGTTCCCGATCATAAAAAATGTAGGGCCAAGGTAATTTCCCAAACCCAGGCACCTCCAAAACCATATGAACTCCATATGGTAGTGGCGCCAACAAAACTTAACGACCGCTTTGAGTGGTTTTTGGAGAAGGCAACGGAAATTGGAGTTCATCAAATCACACCCATAATTTGCGAACATTCTGAAAGAAAGGTCATTAAAATGGACAGAATGGAAAAGGTTATCCAAGCCGCCATGAAACAATCCCTACAAGCCTATCTACCACAATTAAATCCGGCCATTCCTTTTAGGGAGTACTTATCACTACCAAAAAATGGGGAGCTTTTTATAGCGCATTGCGAGGATGATAAAAAAAAGGAATTATCCCATTGTGCGTCTGCCAAAAAAAATACAACCGTATTAATAGGACCTGAAGGCGATTTTTCACCTGAAGAAATAAGATTAGCTCAAGAGAACGGATTTAGGGCGGTTGCTTTGGGAAACACAAGGTTGCGAACAGAAACAGCAGCCATCGTGGCCTGTACCACTATTGCCCTAGTAAATTTATAATAGCCTATTGGGGCATATCTTGGTTAGGCATACTTTTATGGTCAATTAAATTTTCTTACGATACCATGAAGTGTTTACACAGCCCTTTTAGTTTTTTAACCCGTTAATATTCTTAAATTTGAATATCACAAACATCCGAGTGCATATGAAGCAGCTAGTTGTAATAATATTGATGTTCAATTTTTATTTGGCCGAAAGTTCACATGCACAGGAAATTGCCATTTTAAAATATGGAGGCGGAGGGGATTGGTACGCCAATCCAACAGGGCTCCCCAACCTAATAAAATTCTGCAATCAACGACTTAGGACTACCATTGACCCCAAACCGCAAACCGTAGAGGTTGGCAGCGCCAATATTTTTCAATACCCCTTTTTACATATGACCGGGCATGGAAATATTTTTTTTACCGAGGAGGAAGCAGAAAACCTAAGGACCTATTTATTGGCTGGGGGATTTTTGCACATAGATGATAATTATGGAATGGAACCTTACCTGCGCAAAGAACTAGCCAAAGTATTTCCAGACAAGGAACTCACGGAATTAGGGGTAGACCACCCCATATTTCGGCAACAATTCCAATTTCCAAAAGGGTTGCCCAAGATACATGAACATGATGGCAAACGGCCGCAGGCGTTTGGCCTATTTGAACAAAACCGCCTGATCCTGCTCTTCACCTTTGAAAGCGACCTTGGGGACGGATGGGAAGACCCGGAAGTACATAACGACCCTCAGGAGGTCCGTCTAAAAGCGTTACAAATGGGCGCCAATATAATCTCCTACGTTTTTAAAAGTTAAAGTATGACATCAAAGACAATTGCGGATGGTATATTGAGGGCACTTGGAATTATTGTGGCCATTGTTATCCTATTGGCCTTCCTCTATAAAATTAGTGCTGTTCTCATATACATTGCCATAGCTGCAGTTGCCAGCTTAATAGGGCGCCCCATAGTTCTGTTTTTTCGCCAAAAGTTAAAATTCAATAATACCGTAGCTGTCATAATAACTATGATATTCCTTGTTGGGGTGGTTGCGGGGGTCATTGCCCTATTTGTACCCCTACTTATTCAACAAGGGCAGAATCTATCCCTTCTCAACATAGATGCCTTGCAGACCAATTTAGAGGACCTCTACGGTCAACTCCTTCAATATATTGGAGTTAAATCCGAGGACCTGGAACAAAGTATTAAGGATTCACATTTGTTTTCCAACCTGAACTTTGGAATTCTTCCAGATTTCCTGAACTCCATTATCGGTATATTGGGGAGTTTTAGTGTGGGACTTTTTTCCGTTCTATTTATAGCCTTCTTCTTCCTAAAGGATAGTAAGCTTTTTGAGGAATCCATACTCACACTAATCCCTAGTAACAAGGAAAATAGGTTTCAACATTCCATGGAAACCATCAAAAATTTACTTTCCAGATATTTTGTTGGCCTGGTGTTCCAAATCCTTATCCTATTTATCATTTATTCCATTGTACTATTCATTTTTGGGATTGAAAATGCCATTGTAATAGCTTTTCTCTGTGCCCTTTTAAACCTTATTCCCTATATAGGCCCCATTATTGGAGGGATATTAATGGCGGTTTTAACCATGACCAGTAATGTGGGTGCCGACTTTAGCAGCGTAATTTTACCCAAAACGAGCTATGTTATGATAGGCTTCATCATTGGCCAATTGGTAGATAACTTTTTTTCCCAACCCTTCATTTTCTCCAATAGTGTAAAGTCGCACCCCTTGGAAATTTTCCTGATCATCATCATTGGAGGTCTTCTTCTTGGGGTCGCCGGAATGATAATAGCAGTACCTGGCTATACCGCCATAAAAGTAATCTTAAAGGAATTTTTCTCCGAGAATAAAATTGTAAAATCCCTTACCAAAAATTTATAACCCCGCCTTGAACAAGAATATTCAAACGCCTGAAATTCAGAATTTTATAAATGAAAATTTAAGGACAGAACTTATCTCCCTTTTGTTGAAGCCATTAAACTTGGAAGGTGTTACCAATAAGGAAATTGCGGAACAAATTGAAGCCAAGAGCAGATGCAGGGACAAACTTCCCCTATGGTTTGGCACTGCCAACATATACTACCCCAACAAATTAAACATTGAACAGACCTCTTCCCAAACCACGGCCCTCTATAAAGCTGGAAGAATAAACGGAACCACGCTTTTGGACATGACCGGCGGCTTTGGGGTGGACAGTTACTATTTCAGCCTAAACATAGGACAGGTGCATCATTGTGAAATGGACCGAGAATTATCCGCAATAGCCGACTATAATTTTCAGGTTTTAGGCCGGACCAACCTTCGTACCCATGCAGAGGACGGAATAGATTTTCTAAAGAATTCGGACGTTGATTTCGATTGGGTATATATAGATCCCTCCCGCCGTAATGATCTGAAGGGTAAGGTTTTCTTGTTATCGGATTGCATTCCGAATGTCCCCGATCATCTAGGAACAATTTTGACGAAGGCCAAGAATATCATGATAAAAACCTCCCCTCTACTTGATTTGTCGGCCGGTCTTGGCGAGTTACGTTGTGTTAGGGAAATTCATATTGTTGCCGTAAATAATGAAGTAAAGGAAATCCTGTGGATATTGGAACGGGCTTATAAAAATGGAGTATTGATAAAGACGGTAAACCTAAGTGGAACGGCAAAAGAAAAGTTCAGCTTTTCGCTTGATGAGGAAAAATGCGCGCTTTCCAATTACTCGGATCCCATGGAATATTTATACGAACCCAATCCGGCCATCCTAAAGTCTGGGGCTTTCAAGACCGTTGGGACCAGATATAATTTGCTCAAGTTACATGACCACTCACATTTGTACACCAATGACCATCTCTTGGAATTTCCTGGACGGAGATTTAGAATTGTAAAAACCATTCCTTTTAATAAAAAAGAAATACAAAAACTGGGGATAAAAAAAGCAAATGTCACCGTTAGAAACTTTCCGATAAGCGTGGCGGAAATTAGGAAAAAGTTTAAAATTAAGGATGGAGGGGAAGTTTATCTGTTTTTTACCACCAATCCGGAAGGTGAAAAAATTGTTGTTTATTGTCATAAATTATAAGGGCAGTACGCAGCATGTTATAGCTACAATTAAGTAGCCTAATATTTGAGACTTCTCGTCGCTCATTCTTCGCTCTGTCGAAGCGACTATTATAGTCTAGATTTCACATGGAGTTACATAAAAGATCTTGGAATCACTTAAACAATTTCAATCACAATCCCATTTAAAGTTGGCCACTTTGTCATTGGATGCGGTACCGAGATTGTAATGCCACCATTCGGTCCTTATGGACCAGAAACCATATTTTTCCATGGTCTCCTTTAACAACAGTCTATTGTTCAAGATAGACTGCGGTAAATCCAAATTATCGTGGTATGCCTTTTTTCCAAAAAAATCAAAATCGGTCCCCATATCCAATTCCTCACCATCCAAAGTAACCAGGCTAATATCTACGGCACCACCCTTATTATGGATTGACCCCTTAACCGGATTGGCCACATACTGTGGATTGGGGACAATGGCCCACATTTTATATTGTACATCATTGGGACGATAGCAATCGAAAAATTTTATTTTATACCCTTTTCCGATCAAGTCTTTGTTTGCCAAAAGCAGTGCTCTGGCGGTTTTGACCCTAAGGTAACATTCGGCACAATCATAGACCTTCTCCTTTAAGAAATTATTATTGGTGGCATAGCGCAGATCGTATTCAAAATCATCACTATAATCGGCCAACCTTACAAACAAGGTATCGGCCAGGCCTTCAAGGGATTTTAGTTTGGGCTTTATTACTTCTTCTTTCTTACCTACATCGATCATTAACGAATCCACGACCTCCAATTCCGCTTCCACATCCTTTTTCAAATTTTTGTTTACGACCATTTCCTTACACCCAAAGAAAAAAGTCATTGCCAAAATGGCCATTCCCTTAAAAGCTGTCCACTTCCTATTCATACATTTCAGTGCCAATTGTTAATCCTTTAATTCACCTAGGTACTTTTTTCCCCACAGCAAATTAACAAAAAAGCCCCTAAAAAGAGGCCTTTATATATTTCCAATAGGGATTGCGAAAAAATACCATTACTTCCCTATTGCCACTATTGAATGATTTAAGTCAACAGCTTGCCATTTTCGTCCCAGGTAGCGATTTCGTTTCTGGTACTCTGATCGATACATTTGGCAACCCATTCTGGATCGTAGGCCACCCCATGTTGTTCCAAGACATCCTCCGGAACACCATCCCATACATTAGGTGTATTTCCTTTATAGCCCAGTTCGGCGACTCCTACTTTGGATGAATAATAACCACAGATAGTTAATCCCCGCATCAAATAGAAAAATTGTATTTCGAGTGGTTGCGTCTCCAACGATTTATCAGGATCATGATAACATATGGTATCCAATATCTGCTTTTGCTGTTCCAGGGTAGCCAATTTAAATTCGGTTCCAAAATCTGTATTGCTTTTATGATCCAGCCACATTAACCCCCCCTTAAGGGTAAGCTGCAATTCTGGGATATCCTTGCCCATAAATTCGATAAATTCCGGGACCTCTGCCTCAATCGGCCCTCCATTGGGTTCTCTGGGAGGAAGTATTACGGTACTCAATACCGCAATGGTCTCCATTTCGTGTTCGGTAAAAAGCTGTTCTGCATTTAATTTTTCAATAAGTTCCAACTCCTCTGGAGTACGACCAAAATAATGGGTATTTTCGGCTGCGGCTATGGCCTCCTTTGCAGAATCGGGTCCATCTGTCTTACAGCCATGAAACGCCAAGGCAGATGCACCGGCACCTAGAATTATTGTCTGTATACTTTTTCTTCTATCCATGGTCTAGATATTTTGCTGTTTTAATTGTTCAATAATATAGTCACTGGCTCGCCAAGATAATGCCAAAATAGTCCAAGTACAGTTCTTATCCGCCTGGGAAGTAAAAGGTCCCGCATCAACAATAAAGACATTGTCCACATCGTGTAATTGATTGAATTTATTAGTGACCGATGTTTTGGGATCATTGCCCATTCTGGTAGTACCAACTTCGTGAATAATACGTCCGGGCGCCTCAAGTCCATAGTCGCGGTCCTTACCAGGCTTTTCCCCTAAAGGTTCTGCCCCAATATTGTGGAAAATCTCTTCAAAAGTGTCCTGCATATGCTTGGCCTGATTTTTCTCAAATTGGGACCATTTATAATTAAACTTCAATACGGGAATGCCAAATTGATCCACGGTGGTAGGGTCTATTTCACAATAGTTCTCCTTACGGGCAATACCTTCGCCCCTTCCGGCAATCCCTAGTACGGATCCGTAATATTTTTTAACATCATCCCGTAAGCTATCCCCATAACCCCCTACTTTGAGCCCAAAGAATTTGTTGAATTCATTGGGGTTGAAACTAAAACCATAACCAGGCATTTTCATCCCTCCTCCGACTTCTATATGATAGCCTCTAGGGAAATCCAACTTGGAGTTATCTCCCCACCAAGGAGAGTACACATGGTTACTTCCCACTCCGTCCTCGTTATAGGATACTTTCCTGTTCATCAATGCCGGTACAAAAGCGGCTCTACTGGCCCCAGTGGAATCGTGCAAATATTTACCCACGAGGTCACTGCTATTTCCCAAGCCGTTTGGATGTTGTTTGCTTTTCGAATTCAAAAGAATACGGGCGGAACTACAGGCAGAAGCTGCCAAAACTACCACCTTGCCCCTTAATTTGTATTCTTTTCTATCGTCCTTACTGATGTAGGACACTCCCGTTGCCTTACCCTCCTCATTGGTAGTAACTTCCCTCACAACACAATTGACGAATAATTTAATTCGGCCCCCGCTTTTTTGTGCAGGAAATATTAAACAACTCCCGGATGAGAAATCGGCATAAACCGAACAGGAACGTGAACATTGTCCGCAGTAAAAACACACACCACGTTCTGTATTGATTCTTTTGGTGAGCATGGAAAGTCTACCGGGAATAGTAGGTATTCCCGCCTTTTTTGCCCCATTTATATAAAAAATCTCATGCAATCTTGGTTTTGGCGGAGGCAGAAAGAAACCATCCGGATCATTTTCCAGTCCTTCATTGGTACCAAACACCCCGATTAGTTTATCTACCTTATCATAATATGGTTTTACATCCTCATACCCAATTGGCCAGTCCTCCCCATGACCATCCCTGGTCTTCCCCTTAAAATCCTTTGGCCCAAAACGAAGGGAAATCCTTCCCCAGTGATTGGTACGCCCACCCAACATGTGAGATCGGAACCAATCAAATTCCGTACCAGGCTCACGTGTATATGGCTCCCCCTCTATCTCCCAACCGCCATAAGCAGCATCAAATTCCCCAAATGCCCTAGTAGTATTTGCTCCCCTTCTAGGAGATTCGTAATTCCATTTTAACTGATTCATGGTTTTCGGATCTGCCGGATCAAAAAATGGACCGGCCTCTACTACCGCAACATTGAGGCCGGCGTCGGCCAATTGCTTTGTGGCCATACCGCCACCAGCACCCGAGCCAACAATTATTACATCATAAATTTCTGAGGATTCTTTTATCTGCATATTGGAATGAATTAATAATGAACTTCAATATAAGTTTAAAACGAAATCAAAATAGAATTTTTTATCCAAAGAACCTGAAAATTCATGTATTTTGATATAAAACCATTAATAATTGATAATATGTCATTAGAAGTTTGAGGTCCCCGAAAGCAACAAATAAAATTACTGCCCAATTCCTTCTTCGGAAGTCCATGGAATAAACAAAAAGCCTCCAAAAGGAGGCTTTTTCAGCAATATCAATAATTGAAATCTAGATTATTTTAAACCTTCCAAATACTTTAAACTCTTTGGCACTTGGTCCACCACCCTGGAACACTCGTCCTCTATGAACATATATTTGATGCCCAATCTTTTGGCTTCGGCCACAACGCCCGCTATATCCACTTCCCCAGTTCCCAAAACTACATTTGTTTCAACATCGGCATGGCCCGTATTATTTTTAGTGGTTCCTTTTTCCATATCCTTCAAATGCATTAAAATGAATTTTGAAGGGTATTTTTTTAATAATTTCGTAGGATCTGCACCTGCGTGATGTACCCAATACACATCCATTTCAAAATCGAAATAATTGGCATTCTCCGCCATATAATCAAAGAGTGTACCATCACCATAGGGCCTAAATTCAAATCCATGGGCATGATACGCCAATTTCAGGCCCTTTTCCCTTAAAAGTTTCCCAGCCCTGTTGAATACCTCAACAGCCTTTTGTGCATCCACAAAACCAAAATTGTTGCCATGGTGTGGGATCCATGCACACATAACATAGGTGGCACCGTAACTTTTAGCCTTTTTTACAACCTCCTCCGGAGCAATGGCCAAATCGTTGAATGTGGCACCTATACTAACCATTTTTAAATTATTTTTGGCAAGTAGTTCCTTAAACTCCTCCTCGGGCATCCCGTAGCTATCCCCTCCTTCCAAAACGGTAATACCCCAGTCATTTACCAATTTCAGGGTACTTGGAATATCTTCCTTAAACTGATTTCTAAGGCTGTACAATTGTAATCCCACCTCTTGGGCCGTAACACTTACTGTTCCAAAAAAAACTATGGCTATTAAAAATAGCCATAGTACCTGTAATCTCTTCATCCTATATTTATAATTCGATATCACTTAATATTTTTAAGTCAACAAATTACCTTCGTCATCCCATTCTGCCATATCGTTGCGCTTACTTTGGTCCACGCATTTGGCAATCCATTCAGGGTCATAGGATTTTCCATGCTTTGCCAAAACGTCTTCCGGCACCCCGTCCCAAACATTGGGGGAATTACCTTTATACCCCAACGCTTCAATACCTTCCTTTGAAGTATAATATCCGGTAACGGTTAAATTGCGAACCAGGGAAAAGAATTGTTGCTCATATGTCGGATTTTCCTTGTCCGGAAATGCAATGGCATCCAAAATCTCTTTTTGCTGAGTTTCGGTTGCGGACTTAAATTCCACTCCGTAATCTTTATTGCTCTTGTGGTCCAACCACATTAGGCCACCTTGCAGTGGAGTTTGATAGGCAGGGATATCTTTGGCCATAAATTCTATAAAATCGGGCACTCCGGCATCGGTAGCACTACCATAGGTTCCGCTGGCAGGTAAAATCAAGGCACATAACACTCCTAAAGTAGCCATTTCATGTTCGTTAAAAAACTGTTCCGCGTAGAGTTTTTTCAGCAGCTCCTTTTCCTCAGGAGTCCTCCCGAAATGCTTTTCTTCCTGTACCAAGGCCTCTGCAGCTCCAGCCTCCCCTTCCGTTCCCGGCTTACATCCATTTATTGCCAATCCACCCGCTACACCACCAAGGATAATGGATTTTATACTTTTTCTTCTATCCATAATACTAGATATTTTGTTTTTTCAATTGCTCAATTATATAATCGGACGTTCTCCAGGCCAGGGCCAGGATGGTCCAAGTAGGGTTCTTATCCGCTTGGGAAACAAAGGGTCCTGCATCAACTATAAAAACATTATCCACATCGTGCATTTGTTCCCACTTATTTACAACAGAAGTTCTAGGGTTATCGCCCATCCTTGTGGTACCTACTTCGTGGATTATTTCTCCTGGGTTAAGCAACCCGTAATCCCGATCCTTTCCTGCCGGTTTCCCTATGACCTGTCCGCCCATGTTGTGGATTATTTCCGCAAAGGTTTCTTGCATGTGCTTGGCTTGTAAACGTTCGTGATCGGACCACTGATAGTTAAAGCGCAATACTGGAATACCAAATTCATCCACCTTTCCCGGGTCAATCTCACAATAGTTGCTTTCCATGGCTATAGATTCGCCACGTCCTGCAAAACCGATCATTGCTCCGTAATATTTCTTTACATCCTCCCTAAGGACATTGCCATAGCCACCTACTTTTTCGCCAAAGAACTCATTCATGGCATTGGGATTAAAGCCGAAACCGTAGCTTGGCATCCCCATTCCACCCCATATTTCTATATGATAACCTCTGGCGAAATCGAGCTTCTTATTGTCCAGCCACCAAGGGGTATATACATGCATCCCTCCAACACCATCTTCGTTGTACGTCTTTCTATTCATCAGTTCTGGGACAAATCCGGTCATTCCTCCCCCAGTGGAGTCGTGAAGGTACTTCCCTACCACTCCGCTACTGTTTCCAAGTCCAGCAGGGTGTTGCTTGCTTTTGGAATTTAAAAGGATTCTTGCAGTACTACAGGCCGATGCGGCAAGCACAACAATTTTCCCCTTTAATCCATATTCCTTACGATCCTCCTTGTTCACATAAAGCACTCCGGTGGCCTTACCTTCCTCATTAGTAGTTACCTCCCGTACCATTGCGTTCACAAAAAGGTCTATTTGGCCTCCGTTTTTTTGAGCAGGGAAAATTAAGCAGCTCCCCGACGAAAAATCGGCATATATCTGACAAGACCTACTGCATTGTCCACAATAAAAACAGACCCCGCGATCGTTGTTGATCTTTTTTGTCACCATGGACATCCTTGAGGGGATGACCGGTATATTGGATTTCTTGGCCCCATCTATATAATAAAGCTCATGCAATCTAGGTTTTGGAGCAGGAAGAAAAAACCCGTCCGGCTCGTTTTCCAAACCTTCTTTGGATCCAAAAACACCAATTAACTTGTCTACCTTATCGTAATACGGTTTTACATCTTCATAGCCAATAGGCCAGTTTTCCCCAAGACCATCAATATCCTTGTGTTTAAAATCCCGTTGACTGAAACGCAAGGAGATACGTCCCCAGTGATTTGTTCTACCCCCTAACATACGCGACCTAAACCACGAAAATTTTGACCCATTTTTTTGGGTATAGGGTTCCCCATCAATTTCCCAACCACCATAAGCTGCATCAAATTCCCCAAAGGCCCTTGTGGTACTGGCACCTCTACGCGGTGATTCATAAGGCCATTTTAACTGTGTGATCTGTTCAGGGTTCTTAGGATCAAAAAATGGACCCGCTTCCACCACGGCCACTTTTAGTCCGGCCTCTGACAATACTTTTGTTGCCATACCTCCACCGGCACCCGATCCAACTATGATTACGTCATAAATAGTTGAAGATTCTTTTATCTGCATACTTTGAAGAATTAATTTTGGGGTTCAAGATAAGTTTAAAAAAAGTTTAAATTAAAATTTTTTGACCGAACAACCTGAAAATTCATGTAATTTGACACAAATCCATGGATAACCGACAAAATATTAATGGCATTGTTATTACAAAAATTATGGAGCCATAATTTATTTCCAGACTATCTTAATGATATCCTTTCCTTTATTAAAGGGGAACATATCCTTAAAAATTCTTCAATTGCTCCAAAGCTTCCTCTGCGGTAGACACTGGAAGTTTGCACGTATGGTCCTGACAAACATAGATATACGTGCCGTCGTCCGCGTAACGCCCTTTAAACAAAGGTAATTCACTGTTTTTATCACTGCCAACAATTAAGGTATTTGGCAAATTATGTTGCTGTAGTTGGGACAATAATATCTTGGCATCATCGCCAACAACCGCAATTTCATAAAAAGGATAGGCTGTTTTCAGCAAGAGGGAGTTCCATTTGGAATAATTATAGGCATTTTCCTCCAAGGCAGAAATCATGGAAGAAAGCATGGACCGCGCTTTGAGTGTGGCTACCTTATTGTAATCTATATGTCCCAGAAGAAACAAATTCTCCGCCATCATAGCGTTTGGCGATGGCAATACCCCATCATCGGTTTTAATTATTTTGGCAATTAATTCGTCATTGGAGTTAAAACTGTACATCCCGGATTCTTCATCTGCAAATTTGTCCTGTGCAATTTGATTGAGTTTTTTTGCAAAGTCCAAATAGGAAGGGGACATTGTTGTACTGTAGAGTTTTAGAGAGGCATTGGCCAAAAAGGAAAAATCCTCCAAAAATCCATCGCTTTTTTTACTGCCCTTTTTGTAAGTATGGATCAACTGATCTTTGTCCAGACTATTCTTTTCAATAAAACGGAACACCCCCTCGGCTTTTTCCAAATAGGCCGCATCCTTAAAAACATTATAGGCATCCACAAATCCATTGATCAGCAAGGCGTTCCATGAGGTAATGATCTTGTCATCGGTATTGGGCCTGACCCTTTTGTTCCTGGCAGTCAATATTTTCTTTTGCCAGCGCTCCTGGTAAACCGCCCATTCTTCCAAAGAAATGTCATGTTCCTTTATAAATTCGTCATCACCTGAAGTCCTAAAAAGCACATAGGCATCATTTTCCCAGATATTGGAACGCTTTATATTGTAATATTTGGCAAAAATTTCAAAATCGGCCCCTAAAACAGACCTTAACTCCTCTTCTTTCCAAACATAAAATTTACCTTCCTCCCCTTCGCTATCGGCATCAATGGCCGCATAATAACCGCCATCCTGGTTTTTCATTTCCCTATCCAAAAAAGCAATGGTTTCTTCCACAACTTTCCTATACATCGGTTCTCCATATACCTTATATGCCTTGGAGTAAAGGCTCAATAATTGGGCATTGTCATAAAGCATTTTCTCAAAATGCGGCACCTTCCATTGCGCATCGGTACTATATCTATAGAATCCGCCAGCTATATGATCGTAGACGCCTCCCCAAGCAATCCTATCCAATGTAGTCTTAACAAAATCCATGGCATCCCGATCCTCTGTTAAAACGGCATAATCCAACAAAAAATCCAGATTCACAGGGATCATGAATTTTTGTGATCCTTTATTTCCTCCCCATTTTAGGTCCCAGTTATCCTTCCATTTATCAACACTATTTTTAAGGACCTCCGGCGTCAACATGCCCAAGTCCGAGACCGGCTGTATAATATTTACTTCCTGTATACCTTGGGCCACCATATCGGCATACTCATTGGCTTTCTTGGGGTCATCCTTATAGAGCTTGCTAACTTCAGACAAGACCTTGCTCCATTGTTCCTTGGTATGGTAAGTACCCCCATAAATAGGTTTTCCATTGGGTAGGGTAATAACGTTCAAAGGCCAACCTCCATTCCCTTTAATAAGTTGCAGGGCAGTCATATAAACATGATCCACATCTGGTCTCTCCTCCCTATCTACCTTGATATTAATAAAGTTTTCATTCATCAATTTGGCCACTTCCTCATCTTCAAAAGTCTCTTCTTCCATTACGTGGCACCAATGACAGGAAGAATAACCAACACTTACCAATACCAACTTATCCTCTTTTTTAGCTTCTTCCAAGGCACTTGGACTCCAAGGCCGCCAGTTTACCGGATTATGGGCATGCTGTAATAAATATGGACTAGTTTCATGAATGAGGTCATTGGTATATTTATGGTCGCTTTTCTGCCCTTTTATATCGGAACAGGAAAATAGGATCATTGCCAACAATAAAAATAGATTACAAAAAGAAAGCCTAAGGCACATATTACGGGTCATAAAATGCAAATATTGTTCAGGCTTGAAAAATACAACAATTGCATACAATTATCCCAGAATTAAACAAAGTTCTACACCCATGAAACTGTTAATTTTCAACAGCCCCTCCTTTTTTCTGTGCCAAAAACCAATCGTAAAGCCCATTATTCGCATAGGTCCTGTCCCAGGCATTATGACCTACCCCTTTGTAAATGGTCAAATCCACATGGTATCCCATTTCCTTTAATTTAGCAACCATTTCGATGGATTCAGATATGGGGATCGACTTGTCCTGGTCGCCATGAAAGACCCGGATGGGCATATTTTTGTTTATCCATGAGGCATAAGGAACCGGAGTCATTCCACAAACCACGGCCAAAGCGGCAAATTTATCCGGATATTGGACCGCCATTTCCCAGGCTGCACCCCCTCCTCTACTGAGGCCGGTAAGGTATATTCTATTCTCGTCCACTTTATTGGTAGCAATAATACTATCCAAAAGTTGATGTACGGCCCTGGTGTTCCACCACATTTTTTCTTCCGGATTCTGTGGGGCCAAGATTAGAAAAGGGAATTTCTTGCCCCCGGCAATAAGTTTTGGAGGCCCATTTCCCTTTACGGATTTTAAATTTCCCCCGGATTCACCCCCGCCATGCAAAAAAAGCAATAGGGGGAATTTTTCCTCCGAATTTACCTCATAATTCTCTGGGTAATAAAGATAGTACCTCAAGGTTTCGGAAGTAACAACCTCCATTTCGGAGTTGATCAGTTCAGGAGAGGATTGGGAAGCACAGCCTTCAAAAATAAACAGGCAGCAAAAAGCTAAAGCTATTGTTTTCATTGGTTCTATAATAATGTATAATTTAGGAATTCCTATATTTTTTCAAGGTCATATCCCAGTAATATTTCAGTTATCGATCAGCATTCCAAGTTGGTAGGAAATTCGCAAATTGATGCATTTTTCTTTAACCAGCCCCCTGTTTATACTTTTATTTAACATTCAAGATCAATCCTTAAACAAAAAATAGTATAATAGTTATAAATACCTAAATGTATTTTCTTTTCGGGTTTTCGTTTTACTTTGGTACATTTATCGAGCAAACAAAAAAATTAGTATGAAGAAAGTCATCACTTTCGGGGAGATCCTATTAAGACTGTCTACCGAAAGACACCTTCGGTTTTCACAGGCCACCAATTTTAACGCCACTTATGGAGGCGGTGAGTTTAACGTAGCAGTATCCTTGGCCAATTATGGTTTTGATGCCGAATTCGTTACCCGTTTGCCTAAGAACGATATAGGCGAATGTGCCCTACAGGAAATCAGAAAGCACAATGTGGGCACCACCAATATTCAGTTTGGAGGAGACCGACTGGGCATTTATTTTTTGGAAACAGGTGCCGGTACCCGTGGAAGTAAGGTAGTATACGACAGGGCCAATAGTGCCATCGCCGAAATGGAACCAAACACCATAGACTGGAAAACAGTATTTAAGGATGCCAATTGGTTTCACTGGAGCGGGGTAACCCCTGCCATTTCCAATAATGCGGCTGCCGTTTGCTTGGAAGCTGTCAAAGCTGCCAGTGAAATGGGAATCACTATTTCATCCGATTTAAATTATCGATCCAAACTGTGGAAATACGGAAAAGAACCAAAAGAGATTATGCCTGAACTCTTAAAGTACAGCAATGTAATCTTAGGGGATTTGGATACGGCCTTTTTTATGACAGGGCAAGAAAAACAAGATCCGGACTATCAGGATATGGACTCTTTACCCGAACTGTACGACCTTCTTTACAAAGGCTCCCCGAACCTAAAATATGTGGCCACCACCTTGCGTTATTCAGTAAATGCTTCCCACCAGAAAATTGGCGGTATCTTATATGATGGCAAAAAAATACATTATGCTAAAATAAGGGAGGTAACCCCTGTCGTAGACCGGGTAGGAAGTGGCGATGCCTTTATGGGAGGCCTAATATATGGCCTCCTACAGGACAAAATAGACAATCAACAAACCATCGACTTTGCCGCGGCCGCCTGCTGTATTAAGCATACGATTACGGGCGATTTCAACTTGGCCACCCTTGAAGAAATTGAGCAATTGGCAGGAGGAAATTCCTCTGGGAAAGTAAGCAGATAAAACAAGAATATCCATATGTCACAATTTTCTAGAATTGAAGTAGCTGCATTGATGAAAGAAACGGGACTTGTACCCCTGTTCTATCATCCGGATGTGGAATTAGGAAAAAAAATATTAAAAGCATGTTACAACGGCGGTGCAAGATTAATAGAGTTCACCGCGCGTGGGGATTTCGCCCACGAAGTATTTGCTGAACTCCAAAAATACGTCATTAAGGAATTACCGGAAATGGCCGTTGGGGTAGGATCTGTTACCGATGCAGCAGCAGCTTCCCTTTATATGCAAATGGGTGCCAATTTTATTGTAACCCCCTCCTTACGCGAAGATATTGCCATGGTCTGTAATAGAAGAAAAGTATTATGGAGCCCTGGATGTGGGTCTTTGACAGAAATTAACAAAGCCGAGGAATTAGGCTGTGAAATTATTAAATTATTCCCTGGAGCCAATTTCGGACCAGATTTTGTAAAAGCCATTAAAGGACCTCAACCATGGACCAGTGTGATGCCGACAGGCGGTGTAACCTTGGAAGAATCCAATTTAAAAGGTTGGTTCAATGCAGGGGTTACCTGTGTAGGCATGGGTTCCAATCTAATTAGCAAAACAGTGGTGGAAAACAGGGATTACAGTGCCCTGGAGAAATCGGTAAGGGAAACATTGGCTCTTATCAAAAGAATTCGGAACTAGTAAAAGCATCCATCGTCTGCCTACCTAGTTCGGTATTGTAAAAGAAAAACCTCTGATTTCTGGTAATCAGAGGTTTTTTTTAGATTTCTACATATTGTTTTCCCTAGAGAGGAAGGTCTATTTGTTATAGGGATCTCCTTATTCCCAATTCCAGCCCCCTTAACTCTGCTAGGCCCCTAAGTCTTCCTATAGCAGAATAACCTGGGTTGGTTTTCTTCCTAAGGTCATCCAACATTTTATGGCCATGATCCGGACGCATGGGCATTCGAAGATCTTTTCTTCCTGCAGCACTCCTCTTTAGCTGTTCTTCCACCAGGGCTTTTAGCACCCCATACATATCTACATCCCCGGCCAAATGATCGGCCTCGTGAAAATTACCTTTTTCATCTCGCTGCGTACTCCTCAGGTGCATAAAGTGTATACGATGCCCCAAGCGCTTCACCATACCCACCAAATCATTGTCCGCTCTAACTCCAAAGGATCCGGTACAAAAGGTGAGACCGTTGTTGGGACTATCCACCGCCTTATAGAGATCAAGAATATCCTGCTCCGTACTAACTACCCTTGGTAATCCCAAGATTGGATAAGGTGGATCATCTGGATGTATGCACATACGTACCCCTGCTTTTTCGGCAATTGGAATTATACTTTCCAGAAAGGAGAACAGGTGCTTCTTAAGTTCCTTGGCTCCAATATGGTCATAGGTTGCCAAAATCTGATTGAACTCCTTTAAACTATATCCTTCTTCCGCCCCAGGAAGTCCGGCTATTATATTCTTGACCAATTTTTTTTGATCCTTCTCCGACGTTTTTTCCAAATATTCCCTGGCCGCTTTCTGCTCTTCCGGGGTATAGGACTTTTCA
Organism: Arenibacter flavimaris; assembly: GCF_030291335.1. Classification (NCBI taxonomy): domain Bacteria; kingdom Pseudomonadati; phylum Bacteroidota; class Flavobacteriia; order Flavobacteriales; family Flavobacteriaceae; genus Arenibacter; species Arenibacter flavimaris. The sequence continues at coordinate 66,606 of NZ_JASWIM010000002.1, read as the reverse complement.
GCACCTGGGCGCTTCAATAAGAAAAGTTCAAAAGCCGCAAAGGCGTCCTTTTCAAACCTCAAAGCCGTGGACCCGTCCTCCAACTCATAATCGAGGTTGGTACGTGTCCAATCCAATACGGGCATAAAATTGTAACAAATAGTATCAATCCCACATGATCCCAGATTGCCAATGGTTGTCTTATAATTTTCCACATACTTCTGGAAACCGCCCTGTTGTGTCTTAATACTTTCATGGATGGGAACACTTTCCACCACAGACCAGGTCAGGCCCACCGCTTCTATCTCCGATTTTCTCTTTTTAATTTCATCCACAGGCCAAATTTCCCCATTTGGAATATGATGCAGTGCCGTAACCACCCCTGTGGCCCCGGACTGTTTAATATCCAATAATGACACAGGATCTTTAGGTCCGTACCATCTCCATGTATTTTCCAAAGTTAAACTCATTAATACTATTTTTATAAATAAAGCATTACCCCGTAGGCAGCAATGCAACTAAATTATTTTAAACCAGCTGTTCTGTCAACTAAATAATTTACCAAGATATTAATTTTAAAAGTATTGCACCGACCATTTTGGGAAAGATTAAAAAAGTATCACAAAATATATTTTATTCTTAAACTTGATTAAAATTCCTTATCTTATTTAGGCATTTAAATACTTTGTACTACTTTTATCGATTCAACCAAAAATGAACAAAAATTTAGCTCTCCATGATTAAAAGTAAAATCGACAAGGTTACCAGTTTTGAAAAACGGTTTGAAAAAATCAACACGGTCATCTTCGAGTCTTCCGAGGTTGCATCCAAGGCAGCGGCAGCTGAAATAGCGACATTGATCAAGAAAAAACAGAAAGCCAAGGAGATGTGCGTCCTTGGACTCGCTACTGGTTCCACTCCAAAAAGGATGTACGCCGAACTCGTACGATTGCACAAGGAAGAAAACCTCAGTTTCAAAAATGTGATAGCCTTCAACTTGGATGAATATTACCCAATGGAACCGGACGCCATACAAAGTTATGTGCGTTTTATGAAGGAATTGCTCTTTAACCATGTGGACATAGAACCTGGGAATTATCACATACCCGATGGAACATTGGCAAAAAAGGATATTGCCGATTATTGTAAGGAGTATGAAGCCAAAATAGACGCTTTGGGCGGGATAGACCTTCAAGTCTTAGGTATTGGTGGCAATGGGCATATTGGTTTCAACGAATCAGGTTCCCTTCCCAATTCCAAAACCAGGCTGGTTACCCTGGACCATATTACAAGGGTTGCCGCGAGTAAAGATTTTCAAGGCTTATACAATACTCCCAAAACGGCCATAACGCTGGGAATAAAGCAAATAATGCAGGCCAAGCAAGTTATCCTTATGGCATGGGGAGAAGGGAAATCCTCAATCATTAAGGCTTCTGCCGAGGGTCCTATAACCGAACAGGTACCGGCATCCTATCTACAGGAGCATCCAAATAGTGTGTTTATCCTTGACAAAGGTTCCTCCTCAAAACTTACCAGAATAAGTACCCCCTGGATTGTTGAGAAAGTGGAATGGGATGAAAAAATGATCAAGAAGGCCGTTGTGGGTCTTGCCTTAAGATTGGAGAAACCGGTATTGATGTTAACAGAGGCCGACTATATAGAAAACGGTATGAGCGATTTGTTGACCGAAGTCGGGGATGCCTACGATATTAACATCAGGATTTTCAACAAACTACAACACACCATTACCGGTTGGCCAGGAGGTAAACCCCACGCCGATGACAGCAATAGACCGGAAAGAGCAAATCCGGCAAAAAAACGCGTACTTATTTTTAGTCCGCACCCAGATGATGACATCATTAGTATGGGGGGTACGTTCATGCGCCTGCAAAACCAGGGCCATGAGGTACATGTGGCTTATCAGACTTCCGGGAATATAGCGGTAGCAGATGACGAAGCCTTGAGATTCTCGGATTTCGTGATAGATTACAACCGTTCCTTTGGACTGGACAATAGAAAATCCATTGAGATATACAAAAAGGCTACAGAGTTCATCAAGAACAAAAAAACCAGTGAAATAGATATCGAAGAGGTAAGAAACATCAAAGGTCTTATCCGCAGAAGTGAGGCCAGGGCAACGAGTTATTACGTTGGACTTACGGACGAGCAGATACACTTTAACGATCTGCCCTTCTATGAAACCGGTACTATTGAAAAGAATCCTCCAGGAGAGGAAGATATTAAAATCACCATGGATTTGATCGAAAAAATTAAACCACACCAAATATATGCTGCAGGTGATTTGGCAGATCCACATGGCACCCACAAGGTGTGTTTGGACATTGTTTTTGAGGCTCTAAAAAGACTTAAGCCCAAACCCTATATGAAGGATTGTTGGGTATGGTTGTACCGAGGAGCTTGGCAAGAATGGGATATAGAGGATATTGAAATGGCCGTCCCTATGAGTCCGAGTCAGGTTTTGGCCAAGCGCTATGGAATTTTCAAGCACCAATCCCAAAAAGACGGAGTGGTATTCCAAGGTTCGGATACCCGGGAATTCTGGCAACGTGCAGAGGACAGGAACAAGGAAACGGCTACCAAATACGATGAATTGGGCTTGGCGCATTACGCTGCCATGGAAGCTTTTGTCCGCTACAAATTTTAAGGAAAAATAATTCACAAACAAAAAGGCTGCCTCATTGGGCAGCCTTTTTTATATGATAAAATACTATCTAGAATTCCAATTCAAAGTATAAACTACTTGCCTCGTTTTCTTCGGTAATATCTTCCCCTTTTAACACCTCTCCAGTACTGTTCAACAGTTTTAGATTTAATTTCCAATACCCTGTCATGGTCAAGGACAACTTACCCTTATAGGATTTGGAAGCCGCATCATAGGTTAAATCCTCATTGTTGGGGGAACTGTGGTTACCCATACCTGGCATTCGCGGATCAAGTGCTACCGAATAGTTTTCCACATGGGAAAAGCTCATCATACTGTCCATTTTATAAAGCAGGGCCTCTATATCGTTAACGGCAACTTCAGGATCGGTCGGTTCAACCATGGCCAAGACATACCTCGTTTCATCACTACCCATAAAAGAAGAAACCGTTTGCTTGCCATCACTTGGTGCTGTAACATCTATGGTTTCCGTTACCGAAAATTCCTGTCCCGCTACCGTGTAGGTGAAAGTTATGTCCCAGAATTCATCTGCATTACCAGGCATCTGGAATACAATATACCCTTTGGCCACCGTGTCATAATCATCCGTAATGTTTAGTTCGGATATTGGACAGGAATGGTTCATGCTCATCATATGCATTACGGGCAACCAGGTAATTTCCGGATTGGCATAATAAGTATCATCGGCAGTATTCTTTATACGTACAAAAAGTTCATTGTACCCAGTTGTAAAGCCGGTTTTTTCTTCGGAATACAGCTCCAAACTATGGCCATTGGCCGTAATATTTGTTACTAAATTAAATTCTGCCAAAGGATCAATTTCGTTTTTAGGTGAATCGTCCCCATCTGATGAACAGGATGACAGCCCTATGGCGGCTATAAATGTTATTAGACCTAGTTTTATTGTTTTCATAAGTTTATTTTTATTTAATTAATTGAATAAGAAAGTGTTAAAAAGAAGTTTCGCCCCATACGCGGAATGTTTTTCCAATCGGTATAGGTGGAGTAGTTTTCATCAAAAATATTCTCAACCCCGAACTTCGCGTACATGGAATCGTTGTTAAAATTAAAGGTCTTCCCAAAGGTCAAGGAACACACCGTATAGGCCTTTGTTTGATCTTCCCCGAATTCCGGGTTATAGTTCACTTGTTTTCCTGCACCGGTAACCCTTAGGGCTGCCGAGAACGACCTATTGTCAAATTGAAACCCTGAGCGGTAGGAAAATGGACTTATAAAGGGTATGTTTCCCCCATTATTGTCGGTACCACGATGATAGGAAATCAACCCGGACCATTTCAGTTCTGGCAGAATGGCGTATTCCAAATCCAAGGATGTGTTGAACAAATTGGCATACTCCAGGTTCTTGTAGATCTTTACCCCTTCCGCTCCTATGGTCATCACACTCAGGGAAGGATCAATTTCCCCAATGATATAATCGGCGATATGGAAATAATTGGCCTCGGCACTTAGCTTTAGCTTGGATTTTTCCCAAGAGATCTTGGCATTGGCCTCCATGGACTTTTCATTGGCAAGTTCCGGATCCCCAATATAATCATGGTTATCGAAGCTGTTGAACAAATAAAACCCATAACCTTCGGTTACGGAAGGTGCCCTATCGCCATAGGAAAGTCCCGCATTAAAATGCCATGGCATCCACATTTTATGCCATTGCCCAGAAATACTTTTTAGGAATCGCGTTTTGGATTTCTCCATCTCCGGATAAAAAATCTTTAGACTATTCAATCCAAACTCGTCTGCAACATTTTGGTTCTGAACGGTCATCCTGGTCGCTATTTTAAGAAAACTACCATTTAGGTCCAGTTCATCTTCCGCATAGATTCCGCCATTCGCAGTACGAACATCGGGCCAAGTAAGCATAAACATGGGCAATTCATTAGGGTCATTGGGGTACATTGTCATTTCTGCCAATGATTTGTTGTAATACCCATCTACCTTAAATAACAATTGATGTTTTTTGGCCTGTAGTGCTGCTTGGGTATAAAATCCATAAGTATCGCTCCAACCCGGCATATCCATGTGGATGGGTACATCTGGCCTTTTGGTATCGTCCATGACATGGGTTACCTTATTAAAATACAACTTGGATTTCCAATTACGTAAACTGCCCCATAAGGTATTCTGTTCAAAACCCACCGATGCAATAATGGCCCTTGCCAAGGAAACATCCATAGTCAGTGCCGGATAACCTACATCCCTTGCTTCATCGTAAATAAGACTCGCGGTCAGGGCTTGATCTTCGGCAATTTTATAACCCCCATTGGCCGAAAAATTATATTTTTCAAACTGGGAGAAATCCACTTCCTGATCGCCCCCTGCAAAATAATTTTCCGCTTTGCGATAAATAATATCCGTATCCACATAGAAATTGGGATTCGAATAATTAAGTTCTGCCCCAACAACCCCCATTTGGTTGTTGCTCTCAAAACCTGTCTCCACTCCACCATAAAGGCCCGTATCCTTAAAATTACCACGATCCAGCTCCAAATTAATGGCTCCACCGATGGTATTTCCATGTTCGGTACCTTGCTGACCGGACGCTATATGCGCCTGCGATAGGTTGGACACATCCACATAGGAGGTAACTGGATCCATTTTATCGGTACATGCCCCAAAGATCTTCATTCCGTCAATAGTTACCGAAAGACGTTCCGAAAACATATTGTTCAAAGTTGGTTCCCAGGCATATGCTCCCCGTTTCACCATATCTACTTTTTTAGAGGATTCCAGATACTCGTCCAAAGTGGAAAGGGGTTTGGGCTGCCGATGGTAATCCAAAGCCTTTCTGGCCGAAATTAGGATTACTTCGTCCAAATTAATGGTTATGACCGAATCCCTTTGCAAAACCAATTCCTGCGCGCCAATGTCTATGGGGAAAATACAAATCCCCAATAACAAAACCCAATAATTAATAGGTCTGCCAGTTTCCATAAGTATTAGGTATACCTTATGGACACATTTAAAAATGTTCATTTGATTTATTTAGATAATACAATTCCTTTAAGACGCCATAAGCCTTGTAGAGGTATTGGACCGAGCCCAATTCCCTATGGCGATGATTGAATTATCCCAGCTCTGGTGGCTGTGCAATATCTGTAGTATATAGAGCGGGAATTAAAGTTTGGATTCCCTTATAATTATTTTGTACTGTAAAATCGTATTCATTGACCGATCCAAGAACGAATAAAGGGTCGAACGGAGAATTGTACTGTATTTCAAAATTGAACCGTTTGCCCTCAAACGGGTTTTTATCGCTTCCCTCCGATTCTTTGGCCAATTGTTTGGCCAAGTAACATTTACCATCACAATGTAAGGAAGGGGTAGCCCTATTTTCGCAAAGATTCTCAACAATATAATCGTAATTTACTGCATATTCCGCTAAAGGCCATAGTGGCTTTATCAGCATAATTATCGCAACAAATAGGACTAAATGTTTCATTATCAATTTTTAAATTAAGGCAGGCTCCATGATAAAAGACGGCCATATTTAAAATACAGGACAAATATAATACATATTGAATAGATATAAAGATGACAATTGTCAGGTAATGCACCTATTTGTTTTTATTCAATTTAAATAAGCAATAATGTAACCTGTGTTACCCAATTTCATTTTTAGTTGTTTAATTTTAAACTTAAATTAAACCTTAAGTTTTTTTCATGGAGGATATGCTCTTTTATGATAGAATGCAATTTGCCTTTACTATCACCTTCCACTATTTGTTTCCACAACTTACCATGGGTCTTTCCCTGATCATTGTCTATTTTAAATGGAAATTTCTTAGAACCCAAGTAGGCCATTACAATGATGCCGCCAAATTTTGGATGCGGATCTTCGCGCTTAATTTTGCCATGGGGGTCGTTACCGGAATACCAATGGAATTTCAATTTGGGACCAATTGGGCCAAATTTTCCGAATTGACCGGGGGAATCATTGGGCAGACCTTGGCCATGGAAGGGATGTTCTCTTTTTTCCTGGAATCCTCCTTTTTGGGGCTATTTTTGTTCGGTGAGAAATTATTGGGGCACAAATTACATTTTGTAACAGGTTTCTTGGTGTTTCTGGGTTCCTGGGCCAGTGGCTTTTTAATTATTGCCACCCATTCCTGGATGCAGCATCCGGTAGGATATGAAATATTGAGCAATGGCAAATTTGTATTGAATAATTTTACTGCCCTATTTTCAAACCCTTGGCTTTTACCCTCCTATTTGCACAATCAATTGGCCAGTTTGGTTACCGCATCTTTTGTAATGGCTTCCATTGGGGCCTTTTATATTTTGAACAACAGACATAGTAGCTTCGGTAAGTTATTTGTTAAAACCGGGGTCGTCTTCGGGCTTGTGTCCTCGGTATTGGTAGCCTTTCCTACGGGAGATTGGGCAGCGAAAAATGTGGTGGAGCATCAGCCGGTTACCTTCGCTGCCATGGAAGGGCTATTTGAAACCCAGGACGGGGGGTCGGAAATTGTATTGATCGGGCAACCCAATGTGGTTGATAAAAAATTGGACAATAAAATTGCGGTCCCCAATATATTGAGTTTTTTAACCTACAAAAAATGGGATGCGGAAGTGAAAGGATTAAATGAATTTGAACCGGAAAACTATCCCACCAATATTCCGGGCCTATATTACGCCTATCACATAATGGTAGGACTGGGTACCCTATTCATAGCGCTAATGGCGGCGGGAGCCATTCAGTTATGGCGTAAAAAATTATACGCCACCAAGTGGATTTTGTGGTCCCTGCTGTTCTTCCTTCCCTTTCCCTATATTGCCAATACCACCGGATGGTATACCGCAGAATTGGGGAGACAGCCCTGGTTGGTATATAACCTATTGCGCACTTCGGAAGGAATTTCCCCAACAGTATCCTCTGGAAATACATTGTTCACCTTATTGGGATTTATTGGATTATATCTATTGTTGGGGATGCTATTTTTGATATTGGTAGGTAAAATTATAAATAAAGGACCTGTAACTACTGAAGCTTAATTATGGAAATATTCTGGTATATAGTTTTAATGAGTATGTTGGCCATTTATGTCGTCTTGGATGGTTATGATTTTGGAGCGGGAATAGTACATCTATTTTTCGCAAAAAAAGAAAAGGACAAGAAAGCCATTACCAATGCCATTGGCCCTTTTTGGGATGCCAACGAGGTCTGGCTCATCGCCTCCGGAGGTGTTCTTTTCTTTGCCTTCCCTACCTTATATGCCTCTTCCTTTAGTGGGTTTTACCTACCGTTGATCATGATTCTTTGGTTGCTGATCTTCAGGGCCATTGGACTTGAACTACGGGGTCAAATACACCACCGATTATGGGAGACCGTATGGGACAAGGCTTTTGGAATTGCCAGCTTTCTATTGGCCCTTTTCTTTGGCATAGCCTTGGGCAATGTTGTACGGGGCGTAAATTTGGGAATGGTAGAAAATGGCGTCTCCGCCCACGAAGCCCACTATTTTTTTCTCCCCTTATGGAATCCTACTTTTAGTCCAACGGCTGCACATTTAGGAATTATTGATTGGTTTACCATTTTACTGGGTCTGGTGGGAGTGGTCACCCTAACCATCCATGGTGCCAATTGGGTTATCTACAAGACCAATTCGGACCTCAACGACAAATTGAGGACCGTTATCTTTCGGCTCAATTTTGTCCTGTTGGCGTTGGTAATCCTCTCCCTTGTGGTATGGCACGTTATAGCGCCCAAGCCTTTCCTCAATTTTATTGAAACGCCATGGCTATGGATTTTTCCTATATTGACCCTTATAGGTCTAGTTGGACTCTTTTGGGTAAAGGCCTTTAAAAAGGACGGAATAGGATTTATATTCTCCTCCTTGTTCATTCTGGGCGGCTTTGCCTCTACCGCGGCATCTATTTTTCCCAAGCTTCTGCCGTCTACCAATTCTATAAATCCATCCTTGACAGTTTACAATGTAGCGGCAGATGAATACGGACTTTCGGTGGGAATAAATTGGTTTATAATTGCCTTTATACTGTTAATAGCCTATGTATTTATTCAATATAGGGTATTTAAGGGCAAAATGGATGATATTGGGTACGGGGAGCATTGACATCCAAAACCCTATGCCCCACACTAAAAAATGGTGCCAAATTTTATTTAAGATAAATTTGTCCGAAATAAGAATAAGAATTATATTTGTATTGATTTAATATAGCATTAATATGTTTTCAAAGGCTTGCGAATACGGAATAAAAGCTACTATATACATAGCCGTAAAATCTATGAGACACACGCGTGTAAGCCTTAAAGAGATTGCGGAAGAGGTAAATTCTCCGGTAGCATTTACCGCAAAAATATTGCAATCCTTGGCTAAAAGTGGAATTATTGATTCCCATAAGGGCCCAATAGGTGGCTTTGAAATCGAGGAATCGAAAATAGACACTATTAAATTACACGATATTGTACATGCCATAGATGGCGACAATATATTCGTTGGCTGTGGTCTGGGTCTGAAACAATGTGATGCCACACAACCTTGTCCTGTACATGATAAATTTGTAGGCATCAGGGAGAATCTAAAAATGATGCTGCAAAATACAAGCCTGTACGAATTGGCTACAGGACTGGATATAGGTCTAACCCACTTAAAAAGATAAAAATTTACCACAATAAACGATAAAAAGGTATTAAACTCCTTATATAAATTATGAACGAAACAGCTTATCTATAAAATCATAAAATCCATAACAACACTTACATGTTAAACATCACCGATAAACTTGTTGAAAAATACCGATCCCTTGGAGAAAATCCAGACACCTATCTGGAGGGCCTTCTTCACGCAAAACCTATCACATATTGGGATTATGTAGAGGTGGAAACCCTGCTTTCGCTGCAAAGACCACGGACCAATTTTAAAGATGAGTCCATTTTTATCATGTACCACCAAGTAACAGAATTGTACCTTAAAATGATGCTGCATGAATTACAGCAGATAGTGGATGAAAAAGGGCCTACTACGGCCTATTTAATCAATAAAGTGGACCGACTTAACCATTACACTTCCATGCTGATCAATTCCTTTGATATTATGAAGGTAGGAATGGACTATGAAGATTACAATACCTTTCGTAAAACCCTAACCCCTGCGAGTGGTTTTCAATCCGCACAATTCCGGTTTATTGAATTGCATTGTACTTCCTTGGTAAACCTAACTGGCCATAGATATAAAAAAGAAGGCTCCAACAATCCAAATTTGGAGGAATGTTTTGAACATATTTATTGGAAAGATGCCGGAACGGACCCCAGAACCGGCAAAAAAAGTTTGACACTTCAACTTTTTGAGGAGAAATACCTACCAGCCTTGGCGCAAACCGCCAAAACCGTAGCGGGCAATACCTTGGAAGACAAAATGGACCAACTGCCCTATGTTCCAGATGCATTGAGAAACAGACTTCGCACCTTTGATAAATTATACAATATAGATTGGCCCATGGTTCATTTGAGCACCGCCGAATACTATTTGGACAAAAAAGGTGAAAACAAGCAGGCTACTGGTGGTTCGGATTGGAAAAAATACCTCCATCCAAAATATCAGCAACGCAAATTCTTTCCAAGTCTATGGACAGAAACGGAAAAACAAAATTGGGGAATTAACCATAAAAATGAACATTATGCAAGTACTGAACACACCACAGTTGACGCATCTACAAGTAGGTGAAAAGCTCAAAATACTGCAAATTGAGGCCTTGAAGGATATGGGTATGCCCGAGCACAACAGTTCGCACGAAGCGGTCATTGTTGTTCAAGAGGGTAAAGCCATTCTTAAAACCGAGTATAAGGAGTACGTCTTAAAGAAAGGGTCCACTATGCTGGTTCCGGCAGGATTGGAACATAGCCTTACCGTATTGAAGGATTTTAAAGCGGTTGCCATAATGGCAACAGATTCAATTATAAATTTCAAAAAATAATTACTATGGAAAATTTAATGACCAAAAATATTGGTGAAATAGTTGCAGAAAACTACCGTACGGCACAAGTATTCAAAAATCACAAAATAGATTTTTGCTGCAAGGGAAACCGGAGTATTGTAGAAGTGGCCGAAAAATATAAACTGGACGCCACTCTCCTTTTACAGGAAATTGAAACGGTGCAGCACCAAACCAATGAAAACAATATCGATTTTAAAACTTGGCCCCTGGATCTATTGGCAGACTATATAGAGAAAAAACACCATAGATATGTGGAGGCACAAATTCCGATACTAAATCAATATCTGGCCAAACTATGCCGAGTCCATGGAGACCGACATCCAGAACTTTATGAAATTACGGAACATTTCAACAAATGCGCAGGAGAACTGGCCATGCATATGAAAAAAGAGGAACTGATCGTCTTCCCTGCCGTACGTAAAATGGTTCAGAACAAACAATACGGCCAAGCCCCTGCTGAACAGCATTTTGGCACCATACAAAATCCAATTCAAATGATGATGCAGGAACATGAGAACGAAGGGGACCGATTTAGGCTCATAGAAGAGTTGAGCAATAATTATAACCCACCTGCCGATGCCTGCAACACCTATAGAGTAACCTTTTCCCTTCTAAAGGAGTTTGAAGAGGATTTACACAGGCATATCCATTTGGAAAATAATATTCTCTTTCCAAAGGCCATTGCCTTGGAAAAAGAATTACGCGCTTAAAGCTTACCAAAAAAACAACTGTAACCAAATCCCCCAGCGGCCCAATTTTATAACCATTAAGGTGTGGCACATTATCTTAAAAATCCCCCTCGCTGCACCTTATTGGCCATAAAAACCGAGGCCTCTCCTGTACAGGAACACCCACAGGGTGACCTTAAAATTTGAGCTTAACCATACTAAAACATCTTGATATGAAAGTTAAACCTATAAAAAGACACAAAGCTATACAACCTTTGAGCAGGGAACACCATCAAGGTTTATTGTTGTCATGGAAAATTAGGACCGGTCTCTCCAAAGGAGTATCCACAAAACGTATAAAGACTTACGTTGATTGGTTTTATACCACCTATTTGGCTCCCCATTTTGAAGAGGAGGAAAAACACCTTTTCCCTATTCTCGGAAAAGACAACGCAATGGTAAAAAAAGCAGTGGCACAACACAGAAGACTGGATCGCCTTTTCAAAAGCACCACTGAATTAAATAAGTCCTTAAACCGTATAGAGGAAGAATTGGAACAACATATCAGATTTGAGGAACGGGTACTGTTCAATGAAATTCAGAAGATGGCTACCGAACAACAATTGCAATTTATTTTAGAACATCATATCGAAACCAAATTTTCGGAAAATACCACCGATAGCTTTTGGGAATAACAATAAAAATGACGATTATGAGACTTTACAATCAACTATTAAACGAATTTAAAAGGGAACAAACAGGCTATTCAACCATTGCCATTATTGGTCAAAGCTGTATTGGATCTGTTGCGGCCATGGTAGTCCTAATGCACCACATACCTGCAGCACTAAAATTTACCTTGCTTTTTCTGGTTACTATTTTATGTATGGCCTATAATGGTGCCGTTTTGGCCAGATTAAGTGCCAAAACCACTTTTAACCTTTTAATCTTTAGCGTCCTTTTCAGCATTTTTACCATTGTAGGGGTCCTAATTTAACATGGATTGGATGGAATACCAGGCGATATGTAGTAAGTGATCAAAAATATGGTTCCCAGATCGGTCCGATCTGCCCATAGACCATCAGGACAGAAGAGTTGGATATGGTAAATGATAGTCCATTATTGGCATTATATAGTAAACTACCTCGGGGCAAGCCCGCGAGGCATTCGTAGGAAACGAACTTTAATTTTCGAGGCAAGCCTCGGGGTATTATACCCTTTGGCGGTGCCAATAAATTGAACCCACGATAATTCAAATTACATGAAACCCGAACCCTACACTTTTACTTATATTGACGAATTTGGGGACAGTAATACCGCTATTTGTAGCCTAAACGAATACCATAGCCTTATGGAACTTCTATTTGATAAATATTTGCAGGAATGGGGAGATTGCAAAGGCAGGGCCTGGTGCGGAACATGTCATATACAAATTCTTCAAGGTGCTCTAAGTTCAAAAATAGAGGGCGATGAAAAACAGACCTTATCCCAACTGGAGGATGCCTCCTCCCTAAGTAGATTGGCATGTCAAATTCCAGTTAATGGGGACCTACATAATTTGGTTTTTAAAATAGTTACGGACAATGATTTCGGTTTAAAGTGATCCTAAAACGTGAAGGCAAAAGATATAGTTGGGCCTGTAGAATTCCAAACAAGTATTCTAAACGCCCAAACATTGCAAAATATAGGTTCAACGGACTACCTTTACAGTATTCCCTGAGCCATTAAATTTAAATTATGTTGTTAAAATCGGAGATTAAGGAGAGAGAGGACGTGAACCTATTAGTGGTTAGTTTTTACACCAAGATTAGGGAGCACCAAATATTGGGGCCTATTTTTAATGGCATAATCAAGGACTGGGACAGCCACTTGGAATTATTGACCGATTTTTGGGAGAGTCAATTATTGCTAAAGCGAAAATATATAGGTAATCCAATTGCCGTTCATCAGGAGGTAGACAAGAAAATGAACCATACAATTACTCCTGAACATTTTGGACTTTGGCTAAACGAATGGTTTGCCACCATTGATGAGCTTTTTGAAGGGGACGTTGCGTGGATAGCCAAAAATAGGGCCCAAAAAATGTCCACCATGTTATATATGAACATCTATCAACACAGAACCAAGGACCATTAAACTTTTGCCTTAACACCATTGCCTTTGGAAGAATGCCCTAGGAGCACTAATACGGCCAATGGGATCAATATACTGGTACCTGCCAGAAATTTTGAATAATCTTCCCCTAAGGGCCAACCCATCCATGCAGCCATTCCCCTATAAAATATAAGGATTTCGGTAAGCAGAAAGCCTAACAGGTACAATGCACTGGCCGTTTTGGACAGTCTTATCAACCCAAAAAATTCCAAAAAGAATAACAGTCCCATGCTAATGACACCCAAAAAGGTCCAATGTAAATAACCAATAGTAAAATCCAGAATCGTTGCGGCCAAATTTGCAAAGTAGGGCCAAGCGGTGAGCCATTGTAACATCATTTTAACCAACAATAGGAAAGCCACCAACTTTAAAACATTCAACCGAAATGGGGAAAGTGCCGATTTCAATACCACTTTATTTACAAGGCAGATATTTAACAGTATGCCAAAGCCCATCAGCTGCAATGCAGCGCCCAAACCTCCCAAAAGATAATAAATCATTGGAGGTCCCGTCCATAAGGTAGACAGAAAAAAACTCAGAATAATTCCCAGAACCGTGGTCAGGAAAAAGTACCTAAAAGTCTTTTGGGAAATATTAATTTGAAGTTGTTCCAATAAATAAAAAAAGAGTCCTAAAAGCGCCAATACCATCCAACCGTTATACTGAAAATGTAAATAGAAATAAATGGCCAGTCGGTACCATATGGATTCCGGTCCTAAAACCGTCATAATGGCACCTAAGGACCAAGGGCCAATACTGGAGCCTACCATGAACCAGAGGGCATATTTTACACAGCTATAGGCCTTTGTGCCCTTAAAGGGCAAAGGAACATATTTTATAAAAAAAGCGGAAAACCAATAGGAGGCCAGCAGAAATAAAGTGGAGAATATTATAGAAAATAGGGCATACCCTTGAAAGGGAAAGGACAATAGCATCCCCAACAAACAAATCTGTGTAAACCAAAAAATTCTTCGGTACTTCCTATCCAAAACCCCTTTGTCCAAAAAGAGATGGTTCAACAAGGTGGTAAGCGCAATATACACCCAGCCCAAAAGTGCTATATGGGAATGTGTATGCACCATAAACCTATAATTGATCGGCATTGTGGCCACAACAAACGTCCGCAATAACACGCCCAATAAGGCAGCCAATAAAAAATAGCCTAGGGATACTTTAATATGGGTTCTGCTAGCAATCACGCAATATCATGGAATTGAGTCAAAGATATCATTAAAAATCCTTTCTTTTGGCTACATAGGCCAAACGCCATACAGGGATTACCGTCCATAGGCACAACATAAAGATAGACATAAAAAGTCCTAGGTTGGTTCCGAAAAACTGTTTGAAAATGGCACCCGTATATCCCAAAAGGGCGGAAATATCAAGCTTTAACAGGATTAAAGTCCTGGATAGGTCTATAGGATTGAACATGGTGGCAATCAGGGAAAGGTTATCCAAGGGATATTCCTCAAAAACGATCAACGACATTAGGAAAAGTCCGTCGTAAATTACCGCCAAAAACAACCAGGCCAGGACGGCATATCCAAAACCTTTTATCTTATTTTCATTGGACAGGGCAATATTAAAGGCAACTGCCGTAAAGATCAGCGTTAAAAACGCACCTGTTATCAATAATAGTGAAAAATTCCAAATGGCATTGCTTTGAAACAGTCCGTACAGTGCAAAGGGAATTCCCAGTCCCAATACCAAACTCACCGTCAACGAACCGGCAACCCCCAAATATTGGCCAAGAAAAATGGAGGACCTTTTAATGGGCTGTGCCAAAAGAAGTTCTGTAAATTCCTTGGAATTGTAGTAATACATAACACCAAAAATAGTCCCGATCAAGGGTACCAAAACAATAATAACGTTCATTAGGGTAATTACGGCCTTGGAGAGCTCATTGTTCAAAAACAACAATACAAAGCCCAGCAATAGATAGAACAAGAAATAAACGTAACTCCAACGGCTACGCATTAGATCGTAAAAACTATATTTTAATATCTTAATCATGATTGTTGTGGGTTGATATTGCCGCTATGGCACGTTCAAAATTGCTTTGACCAGTTTTGGTCTTTAATTCCGTAATACTGCCTTTAAAATAAATTTTACCTTCAAGTAAGTAAACGATCTGGTCTGAAACCTCTTCTACAAATTGCATAATATGGGAGGTGATCAAGAACGTCTTTCCTTTTTCCCTTTCTTCAAAAATTAACTCCTTGAGACGGATCAGTGCCAAGGGATCCAAACCATTGGTAGGTTCGTCCAAAATAATCAAGGGACTGTCGAACATAAAGGTCAGTACAATATTTACCTTTTGTTTGGTACCTCCGGATAGGTTGCTCAATTTATTATCCAAGAATGGCTCCAATCCAAATAGACCGATCAACTTTTGTTCGTCGCTCGGTTTTTGTCGAATATCCTTAATCATTGCTATTAATTCCCTGACCTTCAGGTTTCCCGGAAAATTGGCAATTTGGGGAAGGTAATTTATGTCTTGGCGGTACTTCCACCTATTACCAATAGGGGTATCCATCACTTCTATGGTCCCTTTATTGGGAATCACCATACCCAACACCGTTTTTATCAAAGTTGTTTTACCGGAACCATTGGGCCCCAGGATAGCAGAAATACCTCCTTGGGCAATATCGAGATCCAATCCGGCCAATACCACATTTTTACCAAATCTCTTATATAGGCTTTCAACGCGTATCATTTAATTCTTTTCATTAAGGGTTTTGCATCAACTAATTCGTCGGGAGTAAAAACAGGGGATACTTTTTCAGAAAAATCAATAATATCCATAAACAAACTACGCAACAGTATAATAGTTTCGGGGGTTCTGTTCACGATATAGGAGAATAACTTTACCGGCCTGTAGGGAATATCACCAGTCCCGTTCCTATCCAGATCGTATCCTGTATAATTGCTCCAATAATTTTCATCAAAAATATTGTCGTTCAAATTACTGTTGTAGGCCAGATCGAAGGAATTGTACAAAAAGTTATTATGGATAAAGGTATTGGTGTAACAGGCTCCACGCACTTTAATGGCCCAGCCATTTTTTATAAAGTTATTTTTGGAATAATTTATCCTATTGGAGCCTTCGATACTGATGCCTACTGTATTCTCTTCAAAGGTATTGCCCGTAATTTCTGCATCATTGATCTCCTTCAACAATATCCCAAAAGAGGCAGTACCCCAATTTTTTCTAAACGTATTGCCCATCATTTTTATCCTTTTGGAGAACATGACCGCAACCCCTGCCCCATTGTTCTCAAAGGTATTGTCCTTATAAATGTCATCATTGGAAAACATAAAGTGCAGCCCATACCGAAGATTGTCCGAACTGATATTGTTTTCTATAGTGATATTGTCCGAAAACTCCAGATAGATACCATCCCTTACGTGTTGCACAATATTGCGTTCCACCACAATATTCTGTGAATACCATAATTGTATACCGTTTCCAGAATTGTATTCGTCTACGGCATCCCCGATTATCTTATTGTGATATACCTTTCCGTTCTTACACTTCTCCAAATAAATGCCGAAGAAGAGCTTTTCCAACACCACATTCTGTATTAAAAAATGTTCACTCTGCACCACCCTAATGGCAGCATAATCTGCCGTATAACTGGTTCCTACATTAATGATGAACAAACCGTCTATGGTAACATTGTCCGAAACTATGGTTATAATTTCACCCTTATCCCCACCATCGATTACAGGATAGTTTTCCCCAATAAGGGTCAGGGGTTTGGTTATTTGGATATTGAATTCGTTATAGGTCCCCTTTTTGATCAAAAGTGTATCAAAATCAGCGGCCATGGCTACACCCTCCTTGATAGTTTTCACCTTACAGGATCCGCAGACCGTAATGGTCCCTGCCCGTAAATGAATACCAAAAAGCAACAGTAAAGAGCAGAAAAATACCTCCCTCCTTTTCATTATCTGATAATCAGAAATTTTGAATTTTCCTCGGCCGATACCCAATGTGGCACGTCTTTGGGGAAACTGAAGTGTTGTTGACCACTTATGAAGTAGGAATTACCATTGATATGAAAGATTATCTTTCCTTCCAAAACAATCAGCTGTGCATCTGTAGGGGCAGTATGTTCCGGAAAAATGGCATCCTTTTCCAAGCTAATATTCAAAATCTCCAAGGCATCGGTTTTTACCAATTTATTTACCTGAAGTTTATTGTATTCCTGATTTTTTATCTGATCGCTAACGGTGTACATAGTTATTGTTTTTTTTGGCTAAGTAATTCCAACCACCAAGGAATGGAGGAAGTAAATTTCAGCGCTGTTCTTATTTACCTTCCATGGGAATCCCATGGGCTGCATTTTGAATGTTTATAATTGAAATCTCAACTTTAACTGGTCCCAGGTCAATAGGTCCCCCTCATAGGTCAACAGCGCATCTACTGCAGCTTGCTCTGTCTTAAAGGCCGTTAAAAACTCTCCCATAGGGCTGGGTATGCGATTGCTTATAAGATAGGTGGCTTTGGTTGCATTTATCAATTCCCCAGGTTGATTGTAATCGTTCACCAAAAAATAGGCCACTTGCTTAATATCTATGTCCTTGAGGTGGTTCATCATACATTCACTTGAATCGAACTTAAAGACTTTACCCTTATCGGTAACAATTTCAGCTGCATGTTGCCGGTCCACTATGGTCATACTACAAAAATGACATCCATCGGACCCATAGGATATTGGTTGCGGACCAACATTACAGGAAGATGACAACAATAAAAATAAAAAGACCACTATTCTGTAGTTCACCATATTAAATTCTAAAATTAAGTAGTTACCGCATTTTTTGATTGCCGCTTTGTTTTCAATCCCTTTTTCTTCCATCCAAGATAGGAGGCTACCAATGTAAGTGACATTCCTACAAACATCATATAAGCCCCAACACTTGGGAGGGAGGTTACATCAAAATTCAACATTTTTTGAAAACCCAACAAAGGTGGCTTATAGGTCATAGGGGTTCCATCCTCATTGATTACTTTAATAATGGCATGTGGATCTAGGTTGGAACCATAATCCGTAAGCCATTGATTAAAGTCGTACATTCCCAATATTCCTAAAAGGGACATCAGCACAAACCAGCCCAAGAACCATTTAAAATCCACTTTTCCAAAAAATCCCATTAAGCCTATAAGCACTCCAAGGATCACCATTCCAATGATAACCTTGGGAAAAACATCAAATTCCCACATCTCCCCGGGTTTTGGGATGGTTTTCATACCAATATAGTGATTTAATCCGTCTATATTCTGTAAATCAAATTCAGAGACCCCTTCTATTCCCGAAATATGAATATTCATGCCCAACGGTTCTGGATATTGAGGAGCCCCCAACATAATGTTCCATAAAGGAAAGGCAAACAATCCCAATAGAAATAATGGGCCAATAATCATTATTATACTTGCATTTTTCATTTCTTATTGTCATTTTATTATTTACAAATTGAAAAATGTATTGGATGGTTGTCCCCCTCTTCAACTTGTTAAAAAAGCGGGCAGTTTCTTCAACCAGACCCGCTTTTCTTCAAAACTAAAAATAAGTAATCTTATTCCCCTAGGGACCAGGAAAGCTCTATATTGGAATTTGCTGGTGAAACCCTGATATAGCCCTGCATCTCTTGGTGTAGTGCCGAACAAAAATCCGTGCAATAGAAGGGCCAAACCCCCACTTGCTTTGGTTCCCAAATTATTGTCTTGGTCTGACCCGGCATTACCAACAACTCCGAAGTGTTGGCTCCTATCACGGCAAAACCGTGTGGTACATCAAAATCCTGCTCTTGGTTTGTTATGTGAAAGTATACTTTATCACCTACCTTGACCCCTTCAATATTATCAGGGGTAAAATGACTTCGGATCGTTGACATATAAATATGAACATCCTTACCATCGCGAACCACCTTGGCATCAGCGGGACTCAAAGTAGCATATGGGTGTTTGTTTTCTGCCAGTTTATATATCTTTTGCGATTTTGGCGCTAGGATCTCTGCAGGGATTCCTGCGGCATAATGTGGCTCCCCATGGGTAGGAAAATCATAGATAAGTTCCATTTTGTCTCCTGAAATATCGTATAATTGGGCAGAATGCTCCAATTCCGGACCTGTAGGCAGATACCTATCCTTGGTAATCTTGTTCATAGCCACCACATATTTACCAAATGGTTTTCTAGAGTTACCGCCAGGAATCATCAAGTGACCAACAGAATAATAAGTAGGCTTTCTATCGATAACTTCCCAAGTTCCCAATTTCCACATCACTACCTCAGAAGAGATAAAGAAGGTGGTATAAGCATTTCCTTCACCGTCAAATTCGGTATGTAATGGCCCAAGACCTCCACTTTTTACAGTTCCGGCAAGTACCTCCTCAAATTTCAGAATAGGAATACCATAGGCTTCACCATCAAACTTTTTGCCCTCAATGGCAGCAATCATTTTATCAAAAGAGTGTACCGTTAAATCTGCCGATAACTTACCGTTCCCGATTATGTATTCCCCGGAGGGGTCTACATCACAGCCGTGGGGCGATTTTGGAGTGGGCAAGAAAAACACCGCTCCGGGTATTTTGGTGGGGTCTACGGTCAACACCTCCTTTTTCATAGTTGAAGTGGCGGTGTGGTTTTCATCACTATACACATTATGGGCGTAATTTGCCGGCATTTTGGTCCCACCTCCATTGTTTACGTATTCTTCAATTTTTTTCCAGTTTATAGCTGCAATAAAATCCTTGTCATTTTGAGATGCGTTAACTTCTAGGAGCGAGTTGGCCTCTTCCGTATTATAAGTGGTAAAGAAGAACCATCCATGGGATTTTCCCCGTCCGGGATGCGATAGATCATAGTTAAAACCGGGCATCAATATTTGGAATTTGATATCCATATGGCCATTTTCCGGGTCTACACTTATAAAGGATAAAGCACCTTTAAAATTTCCCTTGTATTCCTTAATGGGCATATCGGCCTGGGGAACGGGTACCGAAAAACGGGTTCCTGCAACGACATATTCGGTATTTTCGGTTATGAAAGAGGAGCTGTGGTTACCGGCACTATTAGGCACCTCAATGATTTCCTCTGTTTCAAAAGTTGTAAGGCTTATCCTTGCAATCCTCGGGGTGTTGTTCCCGTTTATGAATATCCATCTACCATCCAAGACACCATTGGTTTGACTAATATCAGGGTGGTGGGAGTCATCCCATGGCACAAAACCAAAAGAGGTGTTCAACATGGGTTTGGTCTCTTCCGAATATCCATAGCCTGAGGTGGCAAATTGGGAGAACACAGGGATTTCCTTAAACATACGTCCAGAAGGTAGGCCATAAACCGTTAGGTTGCCACTATATCCCCCGGACATAAAAGCGTAAAACTCGTCATGTTCCCCAGGGGCTACATAGACTTTTTCAGCATTGCTCGAATTCAATGCTCCTGAAGAACCCTTGCCATTATTGCCGTTACCGCAACTAGTCAATAAGGCGGCAAAGCCCAAGAGTCCCAATACTAAATAGATATGCTTTTTCATTGTTTTTAATTTAATTGATTATTGAGATTTATTATTATTCTGTTGGGGGCAACATTACCTTATCTACCACGTGTACAATTCCATTGCCCGCAGGTACACTGGCCAAAATTTTGGCGCCACCCACCAATACATCGTCCCCTACTACCTCAACGGTTACGTTCTGATTATTGGCCTGTCCCAATTTTTTAAACTTCATTAAAAATTCCTTGCTGTAATTGCCAGGTGTTACGTGAAACTTTAAAATATTGGCCAAAGCATCCTTGTTTTCCGGTTTTAAAAGGTCCTCCACAGTGCCCTCAGGGAGTGCGGCAAAAGCCGCATTGGTAGGGGCAAAAACCATTAAAGGCCCGGCATTCACCAAAACGTTTTCCAATTCAGCGGCTTGTACCGCCGCCACCAAGGTGGTATGGTCCGGGGAACCAATGGCAATTTGCAGTACATTGGGAGTAGAACCATCTTCACCTATAAAGGCTTGGCCCTGTCTTTCAACTTCCTCCGTTGCAACATTGCCCTGGGTTGGAGCCGTTGCCGACTTTGGTTCGTTCTTACAACCGAACGCAAGGCCCAGCATTAGAAATGATACGATCGTTAATTTTATGTTGGTTGTCTGGAACATAGTATTATATGTTTATTATAAGGTTCTAAAGTATTCCAATACCGCTCTGGCCTGTTCTTCGGTAAGACCTTGATTGGCCATAGGTGCTCCATTGAATTCGGCCAACAAAGCTTTTGCCAAAGGATCTTCCTTTACCATAACTTCAGGATTTAAGATCATATTCATTACCCATTCCGGGCTGCGTCTTTCCAAGACACCTTTTGGGGCAGGCCCTATGAATTTTTTATCTACCCTATGGCAGGCCAAACACATTTGGTTGTAAATTTCCTCCCCTTTTTTAGCCATTGCCTGATCTACTTCCGGCGCCAAGGTTAAGGAAGTAATGGGCCCTATCCCCTTATTGCTTAAATCCACGGTCTCCGAAGCCTTCGCCGCATCTGCCGCAGGAGCTGGTGTAGGTTGTTCCGTAGTGGTTTTTGCCCTGTCCACACTAAATCCTTCCTTTTTCTTTTCTTCCTTACCTCCACAGCCCATCATCAAAACTGAAAAAAGAACTGCGCTACTTTTTAAAATTATTTTCATCACTTTGTTTTTATTTGTTGTTTATAGGTTGTTTTTAATTGTCCGTAATACTGATTTTAAGCGTTGTTGCCCGTAAAGGCTTACTGTGTAATTTGATATTTTTAACAATTTATTGTGACAAAATTAGGCTCCCATTGAATGAAAAAACATGATATAAATCATATTTAGGATAAAAATGTCCTTTTTTTGATTTTTTGGCTGAACAAGGCCTGTAATATTGCCCCTATTCAAAAACCTATTTTAGAAAACGATCTTAAACAATTGTTTTTCAAAAGACTACCCCTTAATTCCATAGATCTAGCTATATTGGGAAACTAGGAATTGGTACAGCAGTATCTGTCTTTTAAATCTTTTACATATCTTAGTAAAAGCTGTTAAACAGAAACATTTGTTGTTGTTGGTCCCGATAATTTTTAGGGCCATTTCAATATACTTTCAATCTTAATATTGAAGGTCCAAATACAGGATTTAATAGGAATTGCAATAATGTTGAAGGCTGTATTGTCAGTTTACATTTAGGCGAAACTATTTGATCCCTAATTTTTTTGAATACTAATCGCCCAGTGTCTTTATAAAACAAGCCTTGGCCCAATTGTGAACCCGTATTTATGGTGAACTACGATATTACTATCGATAAGGAAAAAATCGTTTTAAATCCGGAGGATTCAACATCCTTGGATCTGGTTGCCATAGGCAATCGGCAGTTTCATGTCCTTAGGCACAACCGCTCTTATACAATCAAAATCTTGAATACCGATTTTGCCAAAAAAACCATGACCATAGAGGTAAATGGCAATGCTTATGAAATGGTCCTAGCAGACGAGTATGATCAAATGGTCCGCAAAATGGGATTGCTGACCGCCCAAGTCCACAAAATAAATAGTATTAAAGCCCCTATGCCCGGACTAATCATAGATATTATGGCCACCATAGGACAAAAGGTAGTAGCGGGCACTCCCTTGATTGTACTTTCGGCCATGAAAATGGAAAATATAATCACTTCCGGTGGGGAAGGCGTTATCAAAAGTATAAATGTAGAAGTGAACGATACTGTTGACAAAGGACAACTAATTATTGAAATGGAATAGCCTTAGTATGGAGATTAAAAAAATATTGGTAGCCAACCGTGGAGAAATAGCATTGCGCATCATGCGTACCGCCCAAAAGATGGGAATAAAAACAGTTGCGGTTTATTCTGATGCCGATAGGAAGGCTCCCCATGTACGATTTGCCGATGAAGCCGTGCATTTGGGAAATTCACCTTCTTCAGAATCCTACTTGAATATGGACAAAATTATGGGAGCAGCCATACAGACCAAAGTCCAAGCGATCCATCCAGGGTATGGCTTTTTAAGTGAGAACGCCGTTTTTGCCCAGCTGGTAGCCGATAACGGAATAACCTTCATTGGCCCTAAACCCCATGCCATAAAGGTAATGGGCAATAAATTAGCGGCCAAGGAGGCCGTAAAGGCTTACAATATTCCCATGGTACCCGGAATTGAAGAGTCTATTACCGATATTTCCCTGGCCCAGACGGTTTCCGAAGAGATAGGTTTTCCTATTCTAATAAAAGCCTCCGCAGGTGGTGGTGGTAAAGGAATGAGGGTGGTGCAAGAACCATCGGAACTACCGGAGCAAATGGAACGTGCCATCAGCGAGGCCAAGGCAGCCTTTGGAGACGGTGCCGTCTTTCTGGAAAAATATATTGAATCCCCTAGGCATATAGAAATCCAGATATTGGCCGATAATTATGGCAACATGGTACATCTTTTTGAAAGGGAGTGCAGTATACAAAGGAGACATCAAAAGGTAGTGGAAGAAGCCCCATCGGCCATATTGACCCCACAAATAAGAGCCGCCATGGGCGAAGCTGCCATACAAGTAGCCAAGGCCTGCGATTATGTAGGGGCAGGAACGGTGGAATTCCTCCTGGACCGTGATAAAAATTTCTATTTTCTGGAAATGAACACCCGCCTACAGGTAGAACATCCAGTAACGGAATTAATTACCGGTATGGATTTGGTGGAGCAACAGATCAAAATTGCCAGAAATGAAAAACTGGGCTTTTCACAACAAGATCTAAGTATTGAAGGGCATGCTTTGGAAGTTAGGGTCTATGCCGAGGATCCATTGGACAATTTTCTACCCAGCATGGGTACCTTGGAAACCTATAAGCGTCCGGAGGGCAAAGGAATAAGATTGGATGACGGTTTTGAGGAAGGAATGGAGATACCCATTTTTTACGATCCCATGTTGGCCAAATTGATCACCTATGGTAAAGACAGGGCAGAAGCCATTCAACTAATGATCAGAGCCATATCCGAGTATAAGATAAAGGGGATATCCACTACCCTGGCCTTTGGTAAATTCGTTTGTGAACACCAGGCCTTTACCTCAGGGGAATTCGACACCCATTTTGTTAAGAATTTCTATACTCCGGAACTGTTGCAACAACAATACGCTGAGGAGCGGAAAATCGCGGCCATGGTAGGATTGAAACTATTTTTGGAATACAAGGACAAACTAAAAGTGCCCGGTAGCGAAAACTCCAATTGGCCTTTAAAACGGACCCAATGATAAGCAACCAATGGTATAAAGCATTATTTAATGAAGGAAAACATAAGAAAGCTCGAAGATAAAATTGCCCAAGCCAAATTGGGTGGCGGTCAAAAACGCATTGAAACCCAGCATTCCAAAGGCAAGCTTACGGCCCGTGAACGAATTCATTTTCTGTTGGACGAGGGTTCTTTTGAAGAGTTGGGTGCCCTGGTGACCCATAGGACCAAAGACTTTGGTATGGGCAAACAAATATTTTATGGAGATGGGGTAGTCACGGGCTATGGAACCATTGCCGGTAGAAAGGTCTGTGTTTTTGCCCAGGATTTCACCGTATTTGGAGGTTCACTTTCCGAGACCCATGCCGAAAAAATATGCAAGGTAATGGATATGGCCATGAAAATAGGAGTGCCTATAATTGGCTTGAACGATAGCGGCGGCGCAAGAATACAGGAAGGGGTAAGATCCCTGGGCGGCTATGCCGATATCTTTCATAGGAATGTAATGGCTTCTGGGGTTGTCCCGCAAATATCCGCCATTATGGGTCCCTGTGCAGGGGGAGCGGTCTACTCCCCGGCTATGACCGACTTTACCCTGATGGTGGAAAATTCGAGCTATATGTTCGTCACCGGGCCCAATGTGGTCAAAACCGTGACCAATGAGGCGGTAAGCTCGGAAGAATTGGGCGGGGCCATGACCCATGCCACCAAATCCGGGGTTACCCACTTTACCGCGGAAAATGACTTGGAGTGTATTGCGCAGATAAAGGAACTTATTGGTTTCTTGCCCCAAAATTGCGAGGAAGTACCAAAGCCCCTCCCCTATTCCCTAAATACCGAAATCAGGGAAAAACTGGTAACCATTGTACCGGACAATTCCAATCAGCCCTATGACATGAGGCATATCATCAATGAAATCATAGACGATTCCCCATTCTTTGAGGTCCATAAGCATTATGCAGAAAATATAGTTGTGGGCTTTGCCAGATTGGCCGGTAAAAGTATTGGGATCGTTGCCAATCAGCCCATGAATCTGGCCGGGGTTTTGGACGTGAACAGTTCCAAAAAAGCGGCCCGCTTCACCCGTTTTTGTGATTGTTTCAATATTCCCCTTTTGGTATTGGTAGATGTCCCCGGATTCCTTCCAGGCACCGATCAGGAATGGAACGGTATAATCACCAATGGCGCCAAGCTGCTCTATGCCCTCAGTGAAGCCACGGTTCCGAAAGTAACCGTTATTACCAGAAAGGCCTACGGGGGCGCCTATGATGTTATGAACTCCAAACATATAGGGGCCGACCTTAACTATGCATGGCCTGGTGCCGAAATTGCGGTCATGGGTGCCAAAGGGGCCAGTGAGATTATCTTTAGGAAAGAGATCATCTCGGCGGAGGATCCAGAGGCCAAGCTAAAGGAGAAAGAAGAGGAATACGCCCATAAGTTCGCCAATCCCTATAGTGCAGCTGAAAGAGGGTTTATAGATGAAGTGATCCTTCCCAAGGATACCCGCAGGAAATTGATAAAAGCCTTCGCGCTTCTAGAAAATAAAGTGGCACATCTGCCCAAGAAAAAGCATGGAAACATACCTTTGTAATAGTATCCCAAAACTTAACGCAATTTTGTATCGATAACAGAACATGAGCAACTTAGAAGAACTTATTCAATTATTAACCTTGGAGAGAATCAATGACAATACCTTTGTAGGGCAGAACTATCAGGCTCCATGGGGCCGTGTTTTTGGAGGACAGGTGCTGGGCCAGTCATTGCACGCTGCCTACCAAACAGTCTCCGATGATAAGATGGCCCACTCCATGCACGGGTATTTTATTCTAGGGGGAGACCTTAGCATTCCCATTACCTATGAAGTAGATTGTCTGAGGGACGGACGTAGTTTTACCACACGTAGGGTGGTGGCAAAACAAAACGGCAAGGCCATATTTAATATGGCGGCATCCTTTCAGGTCAGGGAAGATGGCGTAGAGCACCAGATCACCATGCCCAATTTAATTACCCCCAAAAAGTTGATGAACAGTTTGGAGCAAATTGAGGAAATGAAAAAAACGGATCCGGACTCCTATAATCTTATAAAGCTTACCCATCCCAAGGTTTTTGAGTTTAAACCGGTTGAACGCCTAACCGCGCTGCTTGCTAAAAATGGCCCCCCATTCAACCATATGTGGATGCGCGCCACAGAAAAGGTAAAAGCCGATTTACCCCTACAACAGCAATTATTGGCATATGCCTCCGATTACAACATTCTTACCACCGCCTCCCTCCCCCATCGCGAAGAACTTAGAAAAGGGAAGACATTTTATGCCAGTATAGACCATGCTATTTGGTTCCATCGCGATTTTAAAATAGACGAATGGCTTTTGTACACCATGGACAGTCCCAGCGCTTGTAATTCCAGAGGTTTTTCCAGAGGCAGTATCTTTGACAGAAATGGTGTTTTAGTGGCCTCCGTAGCACAGGAAGGATTAATGCGCAATACACAGCTAGGCTAATACTGTTAACAAATAGGTTCCTAATGATTAATAAAGCACTTTTCACCTAATTGGAAGGTGCTTTATGGTATTAAATTTTTAGCGCTGCCCGGTTGCGCACAAATCGATATCCTTACTTTTCCTAGGGGTGGATTTTGGTCCGATCTTCCTTCATCCAAATGTTTTCGGACTATCATAGACCAACTACAATCCGCCAAACTACCATTAACATCCTTGAAATACTATTTGCCTTCAGCACCCCAACTGCGGTTTATCCTAGGTAAGCAACCATTCACCCGAACAAAAATTTTCCATTCGTTTTTTAACCATTATTTGTTCCTTTTGACCACTAAATTTCCATCCAAGCTATGGCTGGGCGAATTTTGCCCTGTAACATTAAATAAAAGATATGAAAACATTATTACTCGTTAAAGAAATTTATTCAGAAGGATTTAGAAACATTGGCAACATTATTGTCAGAAATTATTTCAAAGCATTCATGTGGTTCAGCGTGGCTATGTTTGCCGTAGTGTTATACGCTTTCATTTTTAGATTGGCTACTGGATTTGTTTGGGATTAATTAAGAATAATTGCATTAATCAATATGAAAGGTATGCAGTATTTAAGGGAATTATTGGTAGGAAAAAGCGATGGAATTGAAATTCCAGTAACGCTAAAGTTGTTATTGATATTGGTATTCCTTTGCTTTTTCCTTGCCTTGTTCTCAATTTTACTATACACCTTTGAATAGTATTGTTTTATTACAAGACATGAGGTTCTGCTAACTTTCAATTTTAGACTATTTTTTTGATGTTATATAGTTCCCCCGCTAGGACAATATAATCCTGACCTATTTTTATGATGTTGATCCAATGACAAGTCGTTCTTAAATAAATTATGGATATTATCCAAAATAATGGAAATATTCCATAATTTAGCATACCTTTTTTTGGTGTGCAATGAACAAAACAATACTTCATTTGGATTTGGATACCTTTTTTGTATCCGTAGAGCGACTTCAGGACAGTAAATTGGAGCATAGGCCCATACTCGTTGGGGGGGTTAGCGACAGGGGCGTGGTGGCTGCATGCAGCTACGAGACCAGAGGTTTTGGAGTGCATTCCGGCATGCCTATGAAAATGGCAAAGGAACTCTGTCCGGAAGCCATCATCATAAAAGGGAACGCGGGAACCTATAGCAAACATTCGGATATCGTAACCGATATTATCAAAGAGCAGGTACCGGTCTTCGAAAAATCGAGCATAGATGAATTTTATGCAGATCTTACGGGGATGGACCGGTTTTATGGTTGCCACCAATATTCCACCGAACTTCGCCATAAAATTATCAAGGAAACCGGACTTCCCATTTCCTTTGGCCTGTCGGTAAACAAGGTAGTATCCAAAGTAGCTACCAATGAGGCCAAACCCAACAATGAACTGAAGATAGATATAGGCCATGAAAAACCTTTTTTAGCGCCTTTATCCATAAAAAAAATACCAATGGTAGGGGACAAAACCTACCAGACCCTAAGGAATTTGGGATTGCGACAAATAAAGACCATCCAAGAAATGCCCATGGATATGATGCAGCGGGTATTGGGCGCCAATGGGGGCGTAATTTGGAAACGGGCCAATGGTATAGACAACACCCCTGTTATCCCTTTTTCCGAACGCAAATCCATTTCCACCGAACGTACTTTTGAGAGGGATACCATAGATGTCATTAAACTGCGGGGAATCCTTATTGCCATGACCGAGAATCTGGCCTATCAGTTGCGGAGGGGAAAAAAGCTTACCGCCTGCATTGCCGTAAAAATCCGTTATTCGGATTTCAACACCTATTCCAAACAATTAAAGATTCCGTACACCAGTGCAGACCATATCCTGATTCCCAAGATTTTGGACCTGTTCAATACACTTTACAACAAAAGATTGTTGATTAGATTGATCGGCATTCGTTTCAGTCATTTGGTCCATGGCAATTACCAAATAGATCTATTTGATGATACCGAGGAAATATTAAACCTATACAGCGCCTTGGACAAGATTAGGGAACGCTATGGGGACAAGAGCGTTATAAGGGCCTCCGGCATGGATGCCAAGACCATTGGCAGGATGCACAATCCGTTCAACGGACAACCCCCTATTGTTTTGGCACATCGGAAACTGTGAGCGGTGGAGAGTAAACAGTGAACAGTAGGCAGTCTTCAGTAATCATATTGAGGAGTGAAAAAAAAAAGAATCTAGAACCTAGAGACTAGAAGATATAAATCGAAGTAGGCAGCAAAACTCACAATCACGCACAAAAAAAGCTCCTTCCCCTAACTAAGCCTGTCCCGCGTTTTCGCGGGAGGTTAAGGTGGATCCTCAACTATCAGGCGAGGAGACGGAAGGGGTACCAGTTTACGGTTTAGGAAATGGGTTTTTAATCACTAGTGAGTCCCGTATTCAAAGAACTTTAACTTTGAACTTTCCATCTTTGAACCTTCAATTACCGTCTACGGTATATTCAAATACTTATGCGTTTGGAGCGACACTTTCCACTTTGGGTTTTGCATAACATAATCTACTATCCACGGAGTTACCTTGTCCCTAACGCTCCATTCCGGCTGCAGGTACAAAATACAATCCTTATTGGTCTTTGCCGCCTGCTCCTCTGCAAAAATAAAGTCGTGCTTATTGTACACGATCATCTTTAGTTCGTGCGCCTTATCATAGATAATGCCTTCCGGCAACTTGTTCTTCTTAGGGGAAAGACAGATCCAGTCCCATGTTCCGGAAAGCGGGTAAGCTCCGGAAGTTTCTATATGGGGCTTTAGGTTCTTGGCCCTTAGGGCTGCCGTAAGGGGCCCCATGTCCCAGGTAAGGGGTTCTCCCCCGGTAATGACTATGGTATCGGAATATTTGGCCGCATTGGTTACAATATGGTCTATCCCCGTGGGTGGGTGGGTTTCCGCATTCCAACTTTCCTTAACATCGCACCAATGGCACCCCACGTCGCAACCGCCCACACGAATAAAATAAGCTGCGGTCCCCTTGTGGAAACCTTCGCCCTGAATAGTGTAAAACTCCTCCATTAAAGGAAGCATAAGGCCTTGATCAACCAACGCTAAAACATCTTCTTTTACCATGGCGCAAAGATAGAAAATACCCCGCTCCACCACTACTAATTAAGAAAAAGATATTTCGGCAGGGCCCAATCCCTGCTTTTTAAATAAAATTGTAAATTAATCCTTTATAAGTGCCCGAGGAATACACCTTAGGTTTGTGTTTGTAAATAGGTATGCCCAGAGTACCATCTACGGTTATGGTATGCCATTTGAAGCAACTAAACAAGAGGTTCTGCATCTTCCCAATAAAACACTCTTATGAAGAAAATAATTTTAATCCTATTTATAATTGGAATTACAATATCCTGTAACAACGATGGTGGTATTACCATAACCAAACAGAACTATTTAATTTTCGGCCATTTCTATGGAGAGTGTGGAGGAGAAGCTTGTGTGGAAACTTTTAAGCTAACCGACCAAAAATTGTTTGAAGATACCGTAGACGATTATTCGGGGCAACACATGGAATTCGTGGAATTGGAAGACGCAAAATTTGAACAGGTTAAGGATTTGGTCAATTTTTTCCCCAATCGACTTCTCCATGATACTGAAACTGTTTTTGGTTGTCCGGATTGTGCTGACGGTGGAGGACTATTTATTCAATACTCGAATAATGGAAATGTAAAAAGTTGGAGAATTGACCAGGATAAAAATAACGTCCCAAATTATTTACATGAATTTATGAATAAAGTAAATGTAAAAATTGAATTGATAAATCATTAAAAACTACTTACCATAAATCCTATTGACAATACGTCCGTAGCTCCTTGTTGCAGGCTTTGCGCATTTTTATGTAAGCAGAAAAACTTGGGTATTCTGCTTTGTTCAAAAAAAGTAAAAACTAAAATCCGGCCGAAATTGGTATTCGGACGCGGGTTGGGGCAGGTATAAAGATTAACCTCCAGTACTGTTTCTACCTACTATAACGCTAGCAGCATTTTATAAAGATATGATTAGACCCTACAAACCTGCTGATAAAGAGATTTTATTAAAAATCTTCAACTTGAACATACCTATTTTTTTTGACAAAAACGAAATAGAGGATTTTGAAAAATATCTAGATCAAAACGCAAAAACCTATTTGACAGTTGAAGTAGATAATACTATTGTTGGCGGAACTGGATATTATATAAATGAAAAGGATGCCTCTGGACGAATAACGTGGATTTTTTTTGACCCAAGTTATTCCGGAAAAGGATTGGGAAAACAATCGGTAGAGCATTGTTTAAAAATATTAAGTAAAGATAAAAGGGTAGAAAAATTGATTGTAATAACATCCCAACTTACCTATAGGTGCTTTTGCAAAATAAGCAATTTTTGATATTGAACTATCTATAAATTAATCTGATATTGGATTCTTCTATTTCTGATTTTTTTTTCTAATTCTTCAATTGTTAACAATGCATAAGAAGGAGATTTTTCATTTAAACAAACGAAACAAAATCTAAATCTATCGCCTAATAATTTACCAAAATTAAATTCATTTTCTGTAGCACCAAAAAAAAATCCTTTTGGATTTTCAGGCAGGTATTTTTTTGTGGTTTTTAATTCAACAAACAGAATATCGTCAAGATGAGTTTCTATGTAATCTTTTTTAAATTCAATCCCTTTTAATTTTGGTATATAAACCATATCAAAGGATTGTAAGAAATTATGGGGAATATTGACTTTGTCTAGTAGTTCCTTTTTCATCAACTTATCAATTTTAAAGAAACCTGTTTGTTTTTCTACTAGATAATTTATTCCTTGTTTTTCAGTAACATTATTGGATAATGTCAATTTAAAAGAGTGTTTTCTTGACATTAATCTTCAGTTTTTAACTTGTATTGTTTCAGCAATTCTTTGGAATTATTAAATTTTAAAAGTTCATCAACTGTTAAATTGAACGCTTTAGCAAAAATTGCCATATTGGTAAGTGAAATATTTCGTTCGCCTCTTTCAATCATTCCTATATAGGTTCTGTGAAACCCCGTTTTATAAGAAAGTTGTTCTTGACTCAAATTTTCCTGAGTTCTAAGTTGGCGAACTCTATCACCAAATTCTTTTAAGAGAAAGTTATTAACCATTGACTAAAACTATACATATTGTATACTTTGATCAACAGACAATATGTATCATTCTTAGAATATAATCTTTGCTCTAGGGAATGAGGTTGATTTCTTCATTTTGGTCTTTCAAATAAAACGTATACATCCAAATAACCTAACCCTTGAACAACTTTAGCCCGAACTGGTACTAGCCTGTCTGCCAACTAAGACCGGCCTGCCTTTAATAAGCCTAGCGTCACCTCCTCCTAAACACAAGACAAACCAAAAGGATAAGACCACACCTTTTCCAAGTTTTTTTTATATTTAAATTAGTTTAACCCCTAAGCTGTTAATTATTGGTACGCCCTTACCCCAATACAAAAGGTTGGCATACATGTTTTTAAATACATTCCTATGATGGAGACTGCAGGTTATTCAGGAACTCCCTTGGCCAAAAAGCTGGGAATTAAAGAAGGTTACACCATAAGACTTGTAAACCCTCCCGATTATTATTTTCAACTCTTTAGTGATTTACCCCCTGGGATCAATGTTATACCCCACTTAAAGACCAAGAAGGATTTTATACATTTTTTTGCCAAAACAGTGACCGAACTTCATAACAACCTTCCAACAATGCGGCAAGAAATAGAGCAAAACGGGATTATATGGATTTCCTGGCCCAAAAAATCCTCCAAAGTACAAACGGAACTTAATGGCAATACGGTTAGGGAAATAGGCCTAAAATATGGTCTTGTGGATATAAAGGTCTGTGCAGTGGACGAAATTTGGTCCGGACTAAAATTCGTTATCCCTGTTAAGGACAGGAAATAATCCCAAATGTCCCATAACACAAAGCTCCCCTTCCATGGACTAAAAATTTATCCAACATTCACCTTTTTAAATAAAGCCCAATTCCCCCAGCTGCCACAACCAATTTTTGCTTAAATGCAAGAGCTTCTTACCTATTTTATAGGGAACGCCCACCAACCCCAATCACATCATATATCCAAAACATTTATACTATTTGCCGAAAATTCATAATTTAGTACCTACACCCATTACTAATTGCTCGGTTATAATCCACATTCAAAAATCCTACCTTATGAATCCAAAAGTTGTTGATAGATTTTTAGATAGGGCCAAAAAATGGAACCAGGAAATGAAATTGTTAAGGGAAATCTGTTTGGATTGTGGCCTCACGGAGGAGTTTAAATGGATGCACCCCTGTTATACGTTTCAAGGCAAAAATGTTGTTTTAATTCACGATTTTAAAGCGTATTGCGCCCTTCTTTTTCACAAAGGAGTTCTGCTGAAGGACACCAACAACATCTTGATCCAACAAACCGAGAACGTACAATCTGCCCGTCAAATTCGCTTTACAGACCTACAGCAGATCATTGATCTAAAATCTACCATCAAAGCCTATATTTTCGAGGCCGTTGAAGTAGAAAAAGCGGGATTGGAAGTGCCTATGAAAAAGACTTCCGAATTTAAAATGCCCAATGAACTTAAAAAGGCCTTGGAAGATAATTCCGACTTAAAAGCTGCTTTCCATAGCCTTACTCCTGGAAGACAAAGAGGGTATTTGCTGTATTTCTCACAAGCCAAACAATCGGCCACAAGAGCTAACAGGGTTGAAAAATATATATCCAAAATTCTCCAGGGCAAAGGATTAAATGACTAGTGATAGTGAGTGAGATATACAAGCTCCCATTCCATAACTTATTATAAATAAACAATGCCCAGGATCCAAGAGCCTGGGCATCGTTTTTACACTATTGAACCATTGTGTTACAATGGTGGTCATTAGGGAGCTACCGCTTCCTATACATTCTCAGGAACTTCAAATCCTTCCCTATAATCACGTCTCAACATTTTATCCGCTTCTGGGTCGTTTATGAACGACTCGGATTTTGGATTGAATGTAAGGACACGATCCAGTCTATAAGCAATATTGCCCAAGTGTGCCAAGCCCGAAGAAAGGTGGGCTGTTTCTACCGGCCCGTTCAGGATCGTTTTGTCGCGCTTGCGCACTGCCTCTATAAAATTGGCAAAATGTCCGTCCGTACCTCCGTTACCTCGGTCCATTCCGGTTCCAGATTCTCCGCCATCCTCGCCAGATTTCCCTGGTGTCCTGTCCTTGCCTAGATACGTCTTATACTTATCGTAGCCATCTACTACCAAAATACCCTTATCTCCGTAGAAAATGTTCCCCACGGTGGCACCTTCCTCGGTGTTGGTGCACCAAGGCCGTACTTCAAACTGTATGATCTTTCTTTCTTCCGGGTAGTTATATACCGAGGTAAGCACTTCCGGCACCTCCTTACAATCGTCCCAAAGGTACTTACCGCCCATAGAGGTAATCTTTGTTGGAAGCCCTACATCCAAGCCCCACATACATAGATCGGTTTCATGTATACCTTGGTTCCCTACATCCCCATTGCCATAATCCCAATGCCAGTGCCAATTGTAGTGCACCAAATTTCTGGTAAATGGCCGTTTTGGCGCTGGTCCGGTCCACAGGTCATAATCTATTCCTGCCGGTACGGGAGAGAAACCTTGGTCCCCGATATCACCTCTCCAACGAAAAACAATACCCCTGGCCATATAAACCCTTCCTATATATCCATCGCGCATCAAATTAATAGCCTCGTTCACGGCAGGGGAACTTCTTAATTGCACCCCGTGCTGTACAATACGATCATATTTTGCAGCTGCCTCTACCATTTTACGACCTTCCCAGATGTTGTGCGACCCTGGTTTTTCAACATAGGCATCCTTTCCGGCCTGACAGGCCCAAATTACAGAAAGGGCGTGCCAGTGGTTTGGCGATGCAATACTCACCACGTCTATATCTTTATTGTCCATGACCCTACGAAGATCTTGCTCCAAGGCAACATCCTTTTTATAGGTTTCCTTAAACGATTTTTGGCGATCCCTTAATAAGTTCATATCCGGATCGCACAAGGTGGTAACCTGCACATTTTTTTGTGCCATAAGGCCTTGAATATGACTTTTTCCACGGCCATTGACCCCTAAAACCGCCGCATTAATACGGTCGTTGGCCCCAAAGACTGTGGATGAGATTATAGTAGGTGCCGCAATAACGGCAGAACTGGCCACGGCCGTTCTTTTGATAAATGATCTTCTCGTAGATTTCATTTGCAATTATATTTACGTTAACTATTTATTTTATAGACATTATACCAAGGCCTGACCTATAATTCCCAAACCGGTTTAATCCTTTAAGCAACCAGGCGCCCATTCGGAATTTTTGTGTTTTGGGCCAACATTTACAATTCATGTAAAATATATCTCATCTCCTTTTGCATGAAAGTTAGCATTATTTTTTTATTCGTTAACGTTAACAAGAATAGTTTTTTGTTATTTTTTTAAACTTTGGATGTGGATTATTAATATTCATGGTACTTTTTTTTAACCACCTTGTATTAATTTAATTTATCCATTACCTTTCTTTATTTAAATTTTAGGTTATGAAAGATTTACGGTTTAAGACCGATAGCAGGGTTGAATCGGTTTTCAATAATTACCCTCCAGAAATCCGTAAAAAATTGGAAATCCTGAGATCCCTGATCATTGAATCCGCCCAAAATATTGAAAGCCTCAGCTTGCTTGAAGAAACCCTTAAATGGAGCGAGCCCAGTTATATAGCTAAAAATGGCAGTACCATCAGAATAGATTGGAAACCAAAAAATCCGGATCAATATGCCATGTACTTCCAATGCACCAGCAAATTGATACCCACCTTTAAAATGGTGTATCACAATATGTTTAGGTTCGAGGGCAGCAGAGCTATTATTTTTCATTTGAAGGACAGCATCCCCAAAAAGGAATTGCAGGCTTGCATTACCGCTGCCCTCACCTATCACCAAGTGAAGCACTTACCCTCCTTGGGCTTGTAGGTTCCATTAGAGATATACTTGACCGCTACCTACAACCAACCCCCTCCAAAAAAAGTTTATCCAACCCTAACGCCTACCCCTATATCTGAAAGCAATGGGTGAAGAAATCGCACATCATAGCCGAAATCACTATCCATATTCAGCTAAAACAACTGAAATCATCATTGGATTCAACCTTACAACAAGTCATTACCCCTTGATAATCAGGTCATAACATATTCTTATTTAGATTTAATATAAATAATTTGGTCAATTCAATTCTTCAAGATATTTTTGCGCTCAAATCACTATTTATTATTAGTCTAAATAAAAACCATGAAATTTCAATTAGCCTTTTTGCTTCTTTTAACCACCACCTCAATTGCATTTTCACAAAGCGCAACCATAAGTGGGACCATAACGGACAACACCCAAATTCCATTATTCGGAGTAAACATTATTGTACAGAACTCTGAAAAAGGAACCCAGAGCAATGAAAATGGATATTTCGAAATCAAAGGACTGGACAATGGAGACCACACCCTTAGTATTTCCTATTTGGGTTTTAAGACCAGGGTTATTGCGTTTTCCATTGTAAACAACAATTCCGTAGATCTAAGGAATATTGTTCTGTACGAAGGAAACGAAATATTGGGCGAGGTTGTCGTTGAAGGGGAGCGCATTAATAAATTCTCTAGAAAGAAAACGGCCTATGTATCCAAGCTACCTCTAAAAGACATTGAGAACACCCAGGTGTATAACACGATCACCACCGATCTTTTGGAATCACAAATAGTGACCAATTTTGACGATGCCCTTAAGAATGCCGCCGGTGTAGAGAACTTATGGACCTCCACGGGTCGTGGTGGAGACGGCGCTGGATACTATTCCATGCGTGGATTCTCCGTTCAGCCACAATTGGTCAATGGTCTGCCAGGCTTAACCAACGGTACCATAAATCCTGCCAATATAGAACGTATAGAGGTGTTAAAGGGACCTTCGGCAACCCTATTTGGCAATGCCGTTAGTTCCTATGGCGGACTCATTAATGTTGTGACCAAAAAACCCTATATAGGTACGGGAGGAGAACTTTCCTTTACCTCCGGTACCTACGGATTAAATCAGATAACGGGCGATTTTAATACTGCTATCAATAAAAGTGAAAATCTTTATTTTAGGATCAATACCTCCTACTCCACGGAACAGAGTTTTCAGGATGCCGGTTTTAGAAAGTCATTTTTTGTTGCCCCTTCCCTTTCCTACAAGGTAAACAACAAATTATCCTTCTCCTTCTACGGAGAAATTACACAGGCGGAACAGACCAATCCTACATTTCTATTTTTAAATCGAGGCGCCCCAACCGAGGCCCAAAATCTTGAGGAATTGGGCTACAACAACAAACTATCCTTTACTAGTAATGACTTGACTTTGGAGAATCCTACCCAGAATTATAGGATTGAAATGGATTATAAATTGTCCGATACTTGGCAATCGCAAACCCTTCTTTCCAAAAGTTCCACCTCTACCAAAGGATACTATTCCTACCTATACGATTATGGAATTTTAGGGAACGATACCTTCACAAGATTTATCAATAAACAAAACGCCAATACTCAGACCACGGACATCCAGCAAAATTTTATAGGCGATTTCAAGATTGCCTCCCTTAGGAACCGAGTGGTAATTGGCCTGGATTATTTCAATGCTACGGAAATCAACAATAGTACCGGCTATGCCTTCTATGGCAATGTAACTCCAGAGGGCGGATCCAATGGGGACAATCCCTTTACCGTTGCGGTAGAAACCGATTCTTATGCCCTCTCCACGGCAGCAGTAGATGCCGTTCTATCTACACAGGCCGTAGGGAACATTAAATCTAAATATCACATCTATAGCCTTTATGCCTCCGATGTCCTAAATATCACCAATAAGCTTTCGGCAATGCTTGGACTGCGTATAGATCGTTTTGACAATGAAGGCAATTTGTCCAATGTGGACGATGATTATGATCAAACCACCTTGTCCCCCAAGTTTGGATTGCTTTACCAACCCCTCTTGGATGAACTTTCCATCTTTGCCAATTACCAAAACGGATTTACCAATGTTGCCCCACAATTGATAGGAGATCCGGACGCGGGACCACAGACCTTGGAAACATTTGATCCAGAACAGGCCAATCAGTTGGAATTTGGTGTTAAGACCAACCTTTTCAACAACAGGTTAAATGCAACCATTAGTTACTACGACATTAAGGTCAAGGACCGTGTCATTACCGACCCCTCTTCTCCCTTCAACAAAATTCAAGGCGGGGAAGTGGAAAGCAAAGGTTTTGAAATAGAAATCAACGCCAACCCCGTTAAAGGTTTGAACCTAAGGGCCGGCTTTAGTAATAATGATAGTGAGACCATCAAATCTGACAATGCCGAGATTTTGAATCGAAGACCTCTTGAGGCAGGTCCTGAAACACAGTATAATTTTTGGGCCAACTATGAGTTGCAAGAGGGTACATTGGACGGTTTTGGAATGGGTCTTGGGCTTAACGGCGCAAGTGAGCGTTTTGCCATAAACTATGCCTCTACAGGAGAATTTATCCTACCAAGCTATACCATTGCCAATGCCTCCCTTTATTACCAGGCCCACAAGTATCGCATTGGCCTAAAACTAAATAATGCGTTCAACAAAGAATATTACAAAGGCTGGTCCACGATCAACCCTCAGGCACCTAGAGTCTTGTTGGCCAACTTTACGTACAAGTTTTAGACAGAACATCAACATCAACCATCAAAAGCTTAGCTATGAAATTTAGAAAATTCTTATTTGAACTTCATAAGATATTGGGGCTCACTACAGGTGTAGTTGTCTTTATCGTAGCCATTACCGGCTGTTGCTGGGCATTCAGGGATGAGATTGAAAGTCTTTATGATGACTATAAAAAGGTGCCCCCCCAAAACAAGCCTATACTTACCCCTACAGAGGCCAAAATGTATGCCAAGGAAGTGTTTCCCAATAACCACATACACGGAACCCTGTACAAAAAGGCGGATGATGCCATTGAGGTAATTTTTTATGATCCAAAGCCAGAATTTTATCAAAGTGTTTTTCTAAATCCATATACTGGCAACGTGATACAGGTGGATGATCATTTGTCCGGGTTTTTTGCTTTTATATTAAAAGGTCATATGCGGTTATGGTTGCCAAAAGAAATTGGGGAGCAGGTAGTTGGAGCTTCCATACTTATTTTTATGTTGATCATAATTTCGGGTATCTTCCTTTGGATACCTAAGAAGCGTAAAAATCTAAAACAACGTTTAAAGTTCAATTGGAAAGATACTACGCGTTGGAAACGAAAGAACTTTGACCTTCATGCAATCATCGGTTTTTATATATGCTCCCTAGCACTGATCCTTGCCTTTACGGGTTCGATAATGTCTTACAACTGGATGAAATATGTTCTGTACAAGTCGTTGGGAGGGGAAAAGGAGGCGGCATTTATAATTCCTGAAAATATTGGTTCTCCAAGCCAAAGCGAAGGTGTGTTGCCGATAGACCTTCTTATTCCCAAACTGCAGGCAGCATCTCCCAATGCAGAAAGTTTTGAACTTCACTACCCCACGAGCGCGGATGCAAGTATTTATGTGGAAGTCTCCAATAGCTCTGGATTATACTACGATTCGGACTTTCGCTTTTTTGACCAATACACCCTGGAGGAAATTGAGACTCCGGGTATTTATGGCAAATATGAAAATGCCAAGTTAGCGGATAAAATACTGCGTATGAATTATGACATCCATATCGGGGCCATAGGGGGAATTGCTGGTAAAATAATTGCCTTTTTGGTGAGCCTCCTTACCGCCAGCCTTCCGGTTACCGGAATTTTATTATGGTATGGAAGAACCTATAAAAAGAAAAATACTCTGGTAAAAATGGAGGCCTAGCACCAAACAAAAAAATATTGTAAATTAATACCTTCCTTCCTCCTTTGTGGATGAATTTGGAAGCAGTGATAAATACAATAACGATACAAACCGATATTATATCAATAAAATGCCCTGTATCTAAAAACCAAATTATATGAAAAATGCGGTCTTCAGTATTTTAACTTTATTGATTACTGCTTTTTCCATGACCCAAACCAAATCCATCAATGAAAAAAAATTTATTTCTTTAGGTGGTTTGGAACAGTGGATTACTATAAAAGGTGATGACATTTCGAAACCGGTAATTCTTTTCATCCATGGTGGTCCTGGCAGTACAATGAGTCAATTCACCAATGCCATGTATGGCGAATGGGAAAAGGACTTTATTTTGGTGAATTGGGACCAAAGAGGAGCCGGAAGAACTTATGGCCGTAATTTACCCCCAAACGTCACTGAAGATT
This sequence comes from Arenibacter flavimaris, assembly GCF_030291335.1. Lineage (NCBI taxonomy): Bacteria > Pseudomonadati > Bacteroidota > Flavobacteriia > Flavobacteriales > Flavobacteriaceae > Arenibacter > Arenibacter flavimaris. The sequence goes on along the minus strand of NZ_JASWIM010000002.1, from coordinate 26,011 downwards.
ACTGGATAGAGAACCCATTAACAGTAGAGCAGATGACCAAAGATGGAATTGAGCTCACCAAATACCTTATTAACTATTTAAACAAGAAAAAAGTTATTCTCATAGGTACCTCCTGGGGTTCTATCCTGGGTACGGAAATGGCGTTGGACCACCCTGAACTTTTCCACGCCTACATTGGAAATTCCCAATTCGTTAATTTTTTGGAAAACATTGATTTTGCCTATCATAAAGTTTATGGGTTGGCCAAAAAAGAGAATGATATTGAGAGTATTCAAAAACTTGAATCCCTAGGGATTCCACCTTACAACAATGCCAAAAAATATGGTCAATTGTTGCAGGTCGTAAAAAGTTACGAAAGAAAAAATAGCCAACCTGTGCCTAATACGTGGTATAAATTGGAAGCTGAATACGATAATGAAAAAGATAGTAAGGATAGGTATGATGGAGATGATTATTCATTTCTACATTTAGTTGGTCATGAAAAACTCAACATAAAATCCATGGTCTCTGAAATTGATTTCAACAAAAATGCCTTGAATTTTAAACTTCCCATTTATTATATACAGGGGGAAGAGGACATACTTACCTCCAAAGAGCTTAACAAACCATATTTTGACCAAATAAAAGCTCCGATAAAGGAATATTTTCTAATACCTGATGCCGGTCATGGCCAAAACCAATCGGTGGTTGACAAACAATTTGAGGTTGTAAACAAATTTAAATCGAGCCATTAGCAGATAACCACAGGTAGCATGCATAAAAATAAATGCCCACAGCAACTTCTCCTTGACGACAAGCTCAATCCTTTCGGCCAAGGAAGGCCTATGAGCAACAGCTTTTTTGAACCAGCTCTACGCTTAAACAATCATTAGATCCATTATGAAACCCAACATCGAAATAAAAACGGCCCTAACGGCGACCGACTTCCTAGAGGCAAAAGAGTTGATTTTGGAATATGTAGACTGGTTGGGCATTGATCTATCGTTTCAAAATTTTGATCAAGAAATGGCAGGCCTGCCCAAAATGTACAACCCTGGGGATGGTGGATTATTTATTGCACAAATAAATGGGGAAGCCGTTGGCATTGCCGGTATCCGTAGATTCAACGAGCAGGATTGTGAAGTAAAAAGAATGTATGTAAAGCCCCAAAGCAGAGGCATGGGCATAGGGCAATTGTTACTGAAGCAATGTCTGGATACCGCTAGGAAACTTGAATACAAAAGTGTGAAATTGGACACGGCGGATTTTATGAAATCGGCCATAAAACTCTATACGGACCATGGTTTTGAGGAAATCCCCGCCTACCGGCATAACCCTCACGAATCTGCCAAGTATTTTGAATTGGATTTGACCAAGAACTTCAATTTTTAAACAACCACTTAAGGACAACTATAACTCGCAAAATGAAAAATATAATTGCGGATACAGAAAATAACCGCCTGTACAAACTGGCGCTTGGATTTGCCTTGTTTACCATAATCTACAATGTTGCAGAGGGCCTAATCTCTACCTACTTAGGTTTTGAGGACGAAAGCCTGGCGCTGTTCGGGTTTGGTGCGGATAGTTTTATAGAGGTCATCTCCGGTATTGGAATAGCACACATGATCCTAAGAATCCAAAAAAAACCTGAAAGTAACAAGGATGTTTTTGAAGGTACCGCTTTGAGGATAACAGGATTCGCCTTTTATACTCTTGTGGCAGCCTTGGTATTCACTAGCCTGTACAACATATGGATTGGCCACAAACCTATAACCACCTTTTGGGGCGTTGTCATATCCATAGTCTCCATTGCCATTATGTGGATGCTTGTCCTGGGGAAAAGAAAGGTGGGTAAAGAACTAGACTCGGAACCAATCCTCTCCGATGCCAATTGTACTATGGTTTGTGTATATATGTCCATTATCCTGTTAATTAGTAGTGCTTTCTATGAACTGTGGAACATTCCCTATATAGACAGTATTGGTACTCTGGCCCTTTCCTATTTTGCATTTAAGGAAGGAAAGGAATGCTTTGAGAAAGCCCGTAGCAATAAATATTGTGGTTGCCATTGATTTTTAGTGACTAAAGCGAACCTAAGAATAAAGTTCACATATTAAAAATATTGCTTAAAATTTGTTTAGTTAGGATTCCTTACTATATTTGTGGAGCAATAGTGTTTAACTTAAAAATTGGAAGAATGAAAAAATCAGTTTTTTATCACGCAGGATGTCCCGTATGCCTAAGTGCAGAACATGAGATCTTGGAACTAGTAGGAACGGACAATGTGGAAATTGTACATTTCGGAACCAACAAATCCCGTATTCCCGAAGCCGAAAAAGCCGGGGTTAAATCGGTTCCCGCCTTGGTTACCCCCACCGGAAATGTGCTCCACATTAACTTTGGCGCTTCTATGGCAGATGTAAAGGGTTAAAAAAATTTAATTTTACTGGTTAGGATTCCTAATTACCTATCGAATCATTTCAACAAGAAATACAATAAAGATATCGGTTTGGGACACTTACGTAGCCCGTGAAGATGGTAAGTCCATGCATTTTGACATATTAATGGAAGATAAGGACAGGGATATTAAATACGGGCGTAAATTCCTATCCCATAAGCCGTTCCCAACAGCCGACATATCCTCCAAGAAATGTAAATTCTGCCATATGGAACAGGTTTCAGAGGCCATAGCCGATATTATCATTAAAGAAGGATATTATATCGTAGAAATGGAAAATTGCCAATAATTTAATTAGGATGACTAACTTTGCCTGTCGGGCATAATCCCGACAGGCTTTTTATATGGATAAAAGTATTTTTAATCCGGACCATCAGGAGAACGACGTTTCCAGTAAAATTGTTGCCGGACTTGAACGTATCTCCGAAGCATTCAAGGTTTTGCTCTGGGATAAAGCCAAATTATTGGGATTAAGCCCCATCCAGATCCAGATCTTAATTTTTATTGCCTACCACAAAACCGAATTCTGTAATGTAAGCCACTTGGCCAAAGAATTCAATATTACCAAACCCACTATTAGTGATGCCATTAGGGTATTGGACAAAAAAGGCTTCATTACCAAAAACTACTCCTCCAGCGATAGTAGAAGTTATTCCATTGGCCTCTCTGTAACTGGCCAAAATATTGTGGCCGAAACATCAGATTTTGCCAATCCCTTAAAGAACCAGCTTACCACTATCCATCAGACCGACCTGGAAGCTCTATTCGGAACCCTTGGCAAACTTATCTATCAATTAAATAAAAGCGGCATTCTTACCGTGCAAAGAACTTGTTACGGATGTAAATTCTATAGTAGGAATACCGAACGGGACTATTGCAACTTATTGGATAAAGAATTATTGAATTCGGACATTAGGCTGGACTGCCCAGAATTTGAAGAAAGGCAAATACACTAATCCTTCAGTTCCAATTTATATAATGTTTGCAAAAGCTGAATATCTTCCCTTCACCTTTGTGTTATTTCCCAAGATTTAGGATATTTACCGCTTCCAAGTTTTAAGAAAAACTGGCAAATCCAAACCTTAGGTCACCCTAGGCTTATAAACTAAGTAAATGAAGAACATTTGGCTACAGTGCAGTCTATTTCTATTGGTTATCATTCCTTGCGTGGCACAACAGGGAAATACCTCAACATTATCCGTCAAAGAAATTATGCAGGGCGATGACTTTGTGGGGCATCTTCCTTCCAATCCACAATGGTCCCTGGACGGACAGACCCTTTATTTTGACTGGAATCCCGTACAGGCCCAAAGCGACTCACTTTACAGCTACCATTTAAGATCGTCCAAGACGATAAAAACAGATTTTGAAACAGCATATGCCCTACCCGGCTCCAACGGGGTCTATAACCAGGATAGATCCCTGAAACTATATACCAAGCGGGGTGATATATTTATGTTGAACCTTAAGACCCAACTCATTACACAAATAACCCGGACCGAAGCTTACGAAAGCACTCCCCATTTTACAGAGAACGGCACCAAAGTGGCCTACCAAAAGGGCAAAAACCTATTTACTTGGAACATAGCTACCGGAAGTACCGTACAGCTGACCCAGATTAAGTCTAAAAAAACGGATGACGAAAAAAGTAAAAAAGACCAATGGCTTTACGAAGATCAATTGGGCCTATTTGATGTGCTGCGCGAAAGAAAAGCAAAAAAAGATGCCGCCGAGGAAATGAACAAACGCCTAGAGGCCAAGGAACCCTTGCCCATTGACCCCGGAGACAAATCCATCTACAATCTAAAGATTGATCCCAAGGGAGAATATATCACCTACATAGCCGTAAAATCGCCAACATCCAATAAAGGCACCATTGTTCCCCATTACGTTACCGAATCAGGGTATACCGAAGATGAAAATACAAGATCCAAGGTAGGCGACGAACCCTACGAATATGAAATGTTCATATATGATATGGCCAAAAGAAAAGCCTATCAAGTTGTCCTGGACAGCCTGGAAGGTTTGGATTATATACCTGAGTACACCAAGGATTACCCCGATAAGGCCTACGAAAATAAAAACAGACTGGGCTATATTGATGGCCCTCTATGGAGCGAGGACGGAAAATATGCTGTAATCAACATTAGCAGCAACGATTATAAAGACCGATGGATTGCACTGCTAGATCCCAAAAACGGTACGGTTACGCAGTTGGATCGCCAACATGACGAAGCTTGGATAGCCGGTCCTGGTATTGGGGGAGGCAATATAGGTTGGATGCCCGATGGAAAAAGTATCTGGTTCCAATCTGAAAAAACTGGCTATTCGCATCTCTACAGAATGGATGTAAATACCAATAAAGTAACGGCATTAACATCTGGGGAATTTGAAATTTACGACCCTCAAATTTCAAAGGACAAGAAACGCTGGTATTTTACCGCCAATAAGAACCATCCCGGGGACAGACAGTTCTACAGTATGCCTATCGGAGGTGGACAACTACGGCAGTTGACCCAGATGACCGGTGACAACCAGGTTACCCTATCTCCTGACGAGCGTAAAATGGCCATTTTGTATTCGTACGCCAACAAGCCCACGGAACTCTATCTACAGGACAATCCTATTTGGGGAAAATCCAAGGCAGAAGCAAAACGTATCACTTTCTCCACTACCCAAAGCTTTAACGCATACCATTGGCGCGACCCGGAAATAATCACCTTTAAGGCCAAGGATGGTGAAGCGGTGCATGCCCGTTTGTACCAACCCAATTCCAATATCAAAAATAAGGCAGCCGTAATTTTCGTACATGGAGCCGGCTATTTACAGAACGCCCATAAATGGTGGAGCAGCTATTTTAGGGAGTATATGTTCCACAATCTCTTGGTGGACAATGGTTATACCGTTTTGGATATAGATTATAGGGGAAGTGCCGGTTATGGTCGGGATTGGAGAACAGGGATTTACAGGCATATGGGTGGAAAGGACCTGTCCGACCATGTGGATGGAGCCGAATATTTAATAAATGAACTGGGCATAGACCAGGATAAAATAGGCATCTATGGCGGTTCCTATGGTGGATTTATTACCCTAATGGCAATGTTCACTGCCCCCGACACCTTTAAAGCCGGGGCGGCCATAAGATCCGTGGGAGACTGGGCAGCATACAACCATGGGTATACGGCCCGTATTTTGAACACTCCTGTCACCGACAGTTTGGCCTACCGAAGAAGCTCGCCCATATATTTTGCGGACGGATTAAAGGGCGAGTTATTGATACTTCACGGCATGGTGGACGACAACGTACATTTTCAGGATATGGTGCGACTATCGCAACGCCTTATCGAATTGGAGAAGCACAATTGGGAAATGGCCGTGTACCCAATAGAACGGCATGGTTTTGTAGAACCCAGTAGCTGGACCGATGAATACACCCGTATCTTTAAGTTGTTCCAAAAGAGCTTATTGAATAAGAAACAGGAAGAATAAATGGGTCACTTATTTGGAATGGAGTGCATTTCTTTATTTTCTTGGAATATTAAGGGCAATAGATAAGGCGCATTTTTTATCCCCATTACAACCTTTTGAGTAATCGACCTCCAAGCGGAAAGACTGAAAACTTAAATTGCCAATCAGTATTGGGACCATAAAAATGCAGGCCGTAATGCAATACATTTTTATAAATCACCGTCACAAAAAGCAGGGGGAATTTAACCAATGTAGCAGTAATATTCAGCAAAGTATTCTTACCGTAAAGTAAGCGCTAGGTGGGAGGGCATAGGAATAACTTAAAACCAACAACTTTTCTTTTGACCAAAAATTAGTCTATTTTTATCAAAAATTAACCTAATGGACATCAAAGACAAATTCTTTGCACATATAGAGGAAGGATATACCACAAAGGGAGACTTTATTACCATGGGATCTGCCATGCTGGATGGGGAAACAATAACCAATGCACACGTAAAAATCCCGTTAAAGACCCTTAACAGGCATGGTCTTATTGCCGGAGCAACGGGTACCGGTAAAACCAAAACACTACAGATAATTGCTGAAAACTTATCGGACAAAGGTATCCCAGTGTTGTTGATGGACCTTAAGGGGGATCTGAGTGGACTGGCACAACCCAGTCCCGGACATGCAAAAATTGATGAACGTCACGCCAAAATAGGTGGCCTACCCTTTACCCCCAAAGCCTTTCCCGTGGAAATGCTTTCCCTTTCCGAACAGGATGGGGTAAAATTACGTGCTACTGTTTCAGAATTTGGACCGGTACTCTTAAGCCGAATATTGGATCTTTCGGTGACACAGGAAGGAATCGTAGCAGTTGTTTTTAAGTATTGTGATGATAATAAACTGCCGCTACTAGACCTAAAAGACTTTAAAAAGGTACTGCAATACGCTACCGAAGAGGGCAAAAAGGAATTCTCCGATTCCTATGGAAGAATCTCCACCAGTTCTACCGGAACCATTCTGAGAAAAATAATAGAACTGGAACAACAAGGTGCAGAGCTATTTTTCGGGGAAAAATCTTTTGATGTGGAAGACCTTACCCGTATCGATGAAAATGGCCGGGGCTATATCAACATTTTACGTTTGACCGATATCCAGGATCGTCCCAAATTGTTTTCTACCTTCATGCTGAGCCTCTTGGCTGAAATTTATGATACCTTTCCAGAACAAGGGGATACGGACAGACCGGAATTGGTCCTCTTTATAGACGAGGCCCACCTCATTTTTAATGAAGCTTCAAAAGCCCTATTGAATCAAATTGAGAGTATCGTAAAATTGATCCGCTCCAAAGGAATAGGGGTGTATTTTGTAACCCAAAACCCTACCGATGTCCCGGATGCGGTTCTGTCCCAGTTGGGATTAAAGGTGCAACATGCCTTACGGGCCTTTACGGCAAAAGATAGAAAAGCCATAAAACTTACCGCAGAAAACTATCCCATTTCAGATTTCTATGACACCAAGGAAGTTTTAACTTCCCTGGGAATAGGGGAGGCACTGATCAGTGCCCTTGACGAAAAGGGAAGACCAACCCCCCTAGCGGCCACTTTGCTTAGAGCCCCTATGAGCCGTATGGATATTCTTACGGACAGGGAGCTAAAAGAAGTTATAGACAAATCCAAATTGGTTGGAAAATACAATGAAACCATAGATCGCGAAAGTGCCTATGAACTGCTTAACGATAAGATTGAACGGGCAGAGAAACTGGCAGAGAAGGAAAAGGCCTCTTCCAAAACTAGATCAACCCGATCTTCCACAAGAAGGGCCAGTACACGCCAAAACCCTGTAATAAAAGTATTGACCAGTGCTACTTTTATAAGGGGAGTCCTAGGCGTTTTAAAGAAAGTAATGCGATAATCCATTGCACCATAAAAATCCATAATAAGTAAGAATACCTTTTAATTATAAAATGATAAGAAAATCGATTTTTGCCGTAGCACTAAGCGCGCTACTCTTTATTCAATGTAACACCAATACGGATTTTGTAATTGCCAAAGACCATGTAGGCAAGCTGCTAAAATCCAATACCATTGATGACATTGAAACCGTATTTGCCAGTGATTCCATAGTTAGGGATACGGTAAATACCAGACTAGGTGCAGAAGTAAAAAAAATCAACATTTATGAAAAGGGAGGCAAGCATTTACTCACCCTTACCCCTAATATGGACAGCATTCAGAAATTTGAAATTATCCGCATTTACGATCCAAGATATGTTACCGAAAAAGGGGTTGGACTCAATAGCACCTTTAAGGATATCAAGGACAAACACAGCATTAAAAAAATTATTACCGCCCTCAACAATGTAGTGGTTTTCCTAAAAGACTCCGACGCTTATTTCACAATTGCCAAGACCGAACTTCCCAGCAACCTACAATATGGCAACAACACCAATATTGAAGCTGTTCAGATACCGGACAAGGCTAAGATCAAATATATGATGGTAGGCTGGGAATAGCTGCAGATTCTATGCAAAAACTACTTTATCGCACGCTGGCACTATCCTACGGTGCCTACTTCAATTCAACCGCCCTTTTCTCGGAAAGGGCGGCTGGTAAAAGGGCGTTCAAAACTTTTACGACGCCTAGAAAGGGCAGAATTTTGCCGGTTCATCAAGAATACCTACAACGGCATTTGGGCAAAAGGGTTAAGGTGAACAACACTGGATTGCAGACCTATGAATGGCCGGGAACAGGGGAAACCGTTCTTTTAATGCACGGCTGGGAAAGCAATGCTTTTAGGTGGCGATATCTCATTGAAAAATTACAGGAAAGGGAATTTAACATCATTGCCTTTGACGCCCCAGGCCATGGACATTCAGAAGGAAATAGCTTAAACGTGGTTACCTATTCGGACAGCGCACGGCAGCTCATAGACCTTTACCGGCCCAAATATATTGTTGGGCATTCCATGGGGGGACTTGCAACCCTTCACAATCAATATCAAAATCCAAACACCTCCATTGAAAAAATAGTGACTTTGGGAGCCCCGGCCGAACTTTCCGAGCTAATGTCGCATTACCAAAACCTGGTCAGGTTTAACAAGCGGGTACTTGAAGCCTTGGATAGGCACATATATGAGCATTTCAACTTACGAATCCGCGATATATCGACCCCCAAGTTTGCCAAATCCATTGAACAAAAAGGGCTTATCATCCACGATGAACGGGATACGATAACCCCCTTCAACGCTTCCGAACGTCTTCACCAAAACTGGAAAAATAGTAGCTTAATAAAAACCACCGGGCTTGGCCATTCCTTGCACCAAGAGGAAATAAACTTACAGATAGTAGACTTTTTATTGTCCTAAATTATAGTGTATTTTTACTCCCTAGCCTATTTCCTTTTTAAATTATGTTTATTTTTAAAAGTTTTATATCCCCTATTCCATAAATTAAAGAACTGGACCCATGCCCGAGATTACTCCCTTTCATATTGCCATTCCCGTACATAATTTGGCGGAGTGCCGTAAATTTTACGGGGAAATATTAAACTGTGAAGAAGGAAGAAGCAGTGACCATTGGGTAGACTTCAACCTGTTCGGCCACCAATTGGTAATCCATTACAAGCCTAAGGCCAAGGGAGAAGATTTGCACCTTAACCCTGTAGATGGCAAGGATGTCCCTGTACCACATTACGGAGTAGTCTTACCTTGGGATACTTTTTTTTCCTTTTCGGAAGAACTTATTGCCAAGGGTATAAACTTTGTTATTGAGCCCTATATCCGCTTTAAGGGCGAGGTAGGCGAACAGGCCACCATGTTTTTTTTGGACCCTGCAGGAAATGCCTTGGAATTCAAAGCCTTTAAGGATATGGGACAATTATTCGCCAAATGAGCTTCCCTTAGTCCATTACATTTTATTCCTTTATTTATTCAAGATAGAGCAACCTAAAAACCTACATATTTTTCATAAATTTCATATTGTGCTCCATACTCTCAAAAGGGGTACTGGCATACTCTTCTTGTTCTATGAAAATATATTTAAGTCCGGATTCCTTTTTATATTTAAGCACTTGGGCAATATCCAAGCCTCCCTTTCCAAACTCGGTACTTTCCTTTTTCACCATATCCATATCCTTCAAATGCCATAAAGGAAACCTTCCTTCATATTTTCTGAAATAATCCAAAGGATTCTTCCCGGCAACCACTACCCATCCCAGATCAAGTTCCATATGTACCAGACCCGGATCCGTATTGTTTAATAAAATATCGTAAAACACTTCCCCGTTTTCGGATTCGAATTCATATTCATGATTGTGGTATCCGAATTTGATATTTCTACTACCGCATTCCTCCCCTGCCTTATTAAAGGCCTCGGCTACAGCCTTGTAGTTATCCGCCGTCTGTCCTTCGGTAGGCATGGAGGAACAAATTAAATATTCCTGACCGGCCTCGGCCGCCTGATCCATAGTCGTCTTCCATTGTTCATCCAAGGCTACGTGGCCGCTCCTAAGGATCATTCCAAGGTCTTCACAAACGTCTTTCATTTCTTTCGGCTTCAGACCGTAATACAGCCCCTTGGTACTCCTTGCCGATTCAATCTGTTTAATACCCAAGGCCGCAATACGCTTTAAGGTACCAACGGCATCTTCCAACATCTCCTTGCGAAAGGTATACAATTGTACCCCTAAATTTTTTTTAGGATTCTTATAGGGTAAGGTAAAGGATGGCAATAAAACCATTCCCGCTGCCAACATTCCTGACTGCATTAAAAATTCTTTTCTCGATGTCATAAATTTATTCTTTTCTTATTGCGACCATTCGGTTGGTTTTCTATCCCATCTATGGCTTTTCAATTCTTCAAATAATCCAATGGGCAATCCCTTGCCATCACTTACGGCCGTATTCATTAAAACGTTCCTTTCCTTGCGCATTCCAGGGATAATGGTGCTCACCGATTTGTTCATGGTAATATAACGCAACGCCATTTCAGCCATGGTCATCCCCTCCGGAACAACCGGTCTCAATAGATCTGCCCTATCCGCACTCGCAATTAAATTCTCGGGAACAAAATACGTTCCCCTCCAATCCCCTTCCGGAAACTTGGTCTCTTTGGTAATATTCCCGGTCAAGGTGCCTTCATCAAAAGGAACCCTTGCAATAACAGCTATATCCAATGCTTCACATAAGGGAAAAAGCTCGTCTTCCGGAGCTTGGTCGAAAATATTGTAAATAACCTGCACCGCATCAAAAACACCGGTCTTAAGGGCTTTTATACCATTTTCGGGCTCCCAACGGTTTACACTGATCCCCATGGCAGCTACCTTCCCGGACTTTTTTAAATCTTCCACTGTTCTTTGCCATTCCTCACGATCGGACCAACTGTCGTCCCAGGTATGGAATTGCATTAAATCCAATTGCTCCGACCGTAAATTTTTAAGGGTTTTTTCGGTATAATCCATTATATGGGAGGTAGGATAGGATTCCTCTAAACTATATTCCGGTTTTGCCGGCCATTTGAAATTTTTCGCCGGAATCTTACTTGCGGTATATAGTTTCTTGTTGGGAAACCTTTGCAACAACTCTCCCAATAATTTTTCACTGTGCCCATGGCCATAGGCCCAAGCGGTATCGAAAAAATTAACTCCGTTTTCCACGGCCAGATCCAACGACTTGGCAGACAGTAGGTCATCGGATTCGGTCCATCCGCCCATACCCCACATTCCATATCCTATTTCACTAACATCCCATTGGGTTCTGCCAAATTTTCTTTTGATCATACTTGTTCTTTACACTCTTACTCCGAAAGATCCCGGACATGGGTTAGTTCGAATTCGATTTAAAAATCAAACCGACCCATGTTGTTTAGATATCAATATTGATGGAAGGCATCGGAAACAAATTCCAAAACCACGGGTAGGGATTCCCGCCAATAGGTCCAACTATGACGCCCTTCCCTCACCCTGTATTCATGTGGCACCTCCTTCTTTTTCATAGCAATATGCACCAGACTATTGCCTTCATATAGAAAATCATCGTCCCCACAGTCTATGTACCATCTAACCGACTTTAGATCCTCTAGGGATGAAGCCTGTATAAGCGACAGGGCATTGTGTTTTTCATAATAGGCACTTACAAGACCATCTTCGTACTTCTCATTGTTATTTTTTAGCCTTTGTTTAAAATCATCCAAACTTAGGGCTCCTATATAGGCACTTAAAGGACAGGCTGAAGAAAATAACTCCGGGTGGCGCAAGGCGTACATGAACGATCCACCACCACCCATAGAAAGGCCGGCTATGGCCCTAAAGCGCTTTTCCCCTTTAATGCGATATTTCTTCTCTACATAGGGCATTAATTCCTCAAAAAAGAAATCCTCATACCTCCAGTCCCCTTTTATGGAATTGAAATAGCCTCTAGTTCCCGTATTGGCGTCTGGCATCACAATAATCATTGGAGTAGCCTTACCTTCTTGAATAGCGTTATCCGTAATGCGCAACACCTCTCCAAATTGCACCCAGCCTGTTTGATCGTCCCCAGCTCCATGTAATAGGTATAATACCGGATAACTTCTATTGGATGTTTCATAATCAGGCGGCAGGTATACAGCAAATTTCCTTTCGCTCTTTAGAATTTCACTCTTCATTGTAAGAGCATCAAATACCTTTCCGGTCTGCGCGTTTGAGGCGGTAAGCCAAACTAGCGCAAATAACAATAATAGATTATTTCGCATATTTATCAGGTTTCTACCAAGTACGGTATACATTAGCAATTAATTATTGAAGCCCTGGAATATCCACTATTTCGTTCACATCCTCATCATAATCCACGCCCTCTACCATAAAACCGAACAAATTGAAGAAATCCTTTTCATACCCTTTAAGATCACCAATATTGGGTAAAGTTTCGGTAGTGGCCTTCTTCCAAAGTTCGGCTACCTTGGCCTGCACATCAGCGCGCATTTCCAAATCATCTATTCGTATTCTTCCTTTATCATCGGTAGGTACCTGGCCAGCATACAATCTATCCTGGAACAAGCGCTGAATTTGTTCTATACATCCTTCGTGTATGCCCTCCTCCTTCATTACCTTGTACAGTAGGGATATATATAAAGGAATTACCGGTATGGCAGAACTTGCCTGGGTCACCAAGGCCTTATTTACCGAAACATAAGCCTTACCATTTAATGGCTTTAAACTGTCCGTAATGGTAAAAGCAGTGGCTTCCAAATGATCCTTGGCACGGCCAATGGTTCCTTTTCTATAAACCGCTTCTGTAAGTGACGGACCAATATAAGAGTAGGCTATAGTGGTAAATCCTTCAGAAAGCAGACCTTCACCTTTCAAATCATCGATCCACATTTTCCAGTCTTCACCTCCCATGACCGCCACAGTATTCGCTATATCATCCCCTTGGGCAGGTTCTATGGACACTTCGGATACTACCCCGGTATGAAAGTCCACCGTTTTGTTTTGAAATTTAGCCCCTATTGGTTTTAAGACCGATTTATATTTTACTCCAGTATCCGGATGCGTCCTTACCGGGGAAGCCAAACTGTAAATCACCATATCTATTTGTCCCAAATCGGCTTTGATAAGAGCTAAGGTCTGTTTTTTAATTTCATTGGAAAAGGCATCCCCATTTATACTTTTGGCGTATAATCCCGCCTTATGCGCTTCTTTTTCAAAGGCCGCACTATTGTACCAACCTGGGGAGGCCGGTCTGCCCTCTGAAGGTGGTTTTTCAAAAAACACCCCTATAGTGGAAGCTCCTGCACCAAAGGCGCTGGTAATTCTGGAGGCCAGGCCAAATCCTGTGGAAGCTCCTATCACCAATACTTTTTTTGCCCCATCAATGGCTCCCTTGGACTTTATATATTCAATTTGGTCAATAACATTTTGTTCACATCCTTTAGGATGGGAGGTAAGGCAAATAAATCCGCGTGTTCTAGGCTCTATTATCATTTCTTAATTTATTTTCAGCACTTTCCCAATACGGGTCGTGCAAAAGTGCATATTGTTTATAATTTTCCCAATTATCGAAGATATATAAAAGATTCAAAAGATAAAGTTGAAGTGGGCAAAATTGCATCCCATAATAGGGAATTATACAAAACTATTCCCAAGTTAAGGCAATTGTTCCATTAAAAACCGTTTAACATTCTCGCCCATAACGGCTCTGATCTCCAATTCCGAAAATCCTTGATTCATTAATTCCTGTACAATAAATGGCAGACCGGTTACATCTATAGGGGTTGTGGCCGCCCCATCAAAATCGGACCCTAGGGCCACATGTTCTATACCCACCAGATCACGGACATACTTCATAGCCTCCACAATGTGCTTAATCTCCCCTTTTATGGCACCTCTAAAAAACCCAATACCTATTAGCCCCCCGGAGGCTGCAATTCTATTTATATGTTGGTCTGATATATTTCTGGGGCTATCCTTGGTGCCTTTAACACCGGTATGGGATACCACAACCGGACGGGTAGTTTGGTCAAGAATTTCATCTATCATTTTGGGGGATACGTGAGCCAAATCGATTATGATACCCAAACGGTTCATCTCCTTGATTACCTCCTTACCAAAATTGGTAAGTCCAGCCCCGGAAAGACCATGTGCGGATCCACCTAGTTCATTGTCGAAAAAATGCGTGGGAGCCATCATTCTAACTCCTTCGTCGTAAAGGTTCTGTACATTATCCAAATTCCCCTCCAGACAATGTGCCCCTTCAATTCCCAAAAGGCCTCCAATGACCTCTGGGTCCGTTTGCTTAGATGCTATCAATTTTGTTAGATCTTGGCGCGATTCAACCAATAAGAATTTACCGTCATACTTCTCTTGGTATTCCTGCAAAGCCCTTGCCTGGTGCACGGCCCGCTTGTACAGACTAAACCACTTATCGGGCAGTTGGCCCTGAACGAAATTCAACAACGTAATTTTATCGAAGGCATCCGCACTGTTCTGCTTAAAATTTTGCCCTTTGGGCGATTTGGTAACAATGGTAAAAGCCTGCAAGCTCATATTGGCCTGTTGCATACGTGGAAAATCCAAATGGGCATAATCCAATTTTTTGGTCAAGTCACGATCCCAAAGCAAGGCATCACAATGCAGGTCTGCAATGAACCCCAAAGAATTATACAATTCTTTTGCTTCGGGCCCCAGTTGTCTGGGATCGTTATATTCAACAAGGTTCATCTGTTTATCCAAAATTGGAGACACCAGAAACGTTGCCAAGAAATAAAGCAGTAGTACAACGGCCAAGGTATACCTAAGAATTTTTTTCATCCAATTTCGCCAATTTTGTGAGCCAAAAAATAATCAAAATAAATTAAAAACAATTATAAAGTGAATCGATTTCTAAATTTTTAAGTCCTAATGGACTGTATCTCTTTTTGGTGTTGTCTAAAAACGTAAATGCTTGTAAAACAAAAAAGAAGATTTAACGTTATGTCATTAAATTGAATTTGGAAACACCTACTAAAATCTGAACTCATGAAAAAAGCAATCTACTTAGCAACATTCTTATTTTGCACCCTAACCATCTTCAGTTGTACCAATGACGAAGATGAGGAAAAAATTGATGTCCTAACCCCTTCCGATAGTACCCAAACCAGTCTTGAAGTTTTTGAACCAGCGGAATAGGGCATAAAAAAGGTCGGTTTGTAGCGAGATATTCTCCAAACCGACCTTTTTATTATTGTTTTACTCCCTTGAAATTCTTTTTAAATCGGCCACTTTCTCATTTGAAGGTAATGGTAAAGGTAACCCCATTATTAACTTCACTTTCTACTGCAATAGTACCTCCGAGACTGTTGATATGATTATACACCAGATAAAGTCCAACCCCTTTACTATCCCCATCTCCACCTCCATTATTATGGAATTTTTGATTGAGGCCAAATATTTTACTGCCAAACTTTTCCATGTCAAAACCAAGGCCGTTGTCTGTATAAATAAGCTGATTCTTACCTTCTACAACCTGTGATGTAATGGAAATTACCGGCGGAACATCGGGCCTGGCATACTTAATGGAATTGGTCAACAGGTTTAGGAAAATACTTTCCATATAACTTGGATTATGTCTTACGCCCCTTAAATTGGAAAAATCTACATTAAAGGTTACATTGGCATTCCCCAATAGGGAACTGATGGATGACTTAACCTGTTTAAGTATTAATTCAAAATCTACTACCTCCAGGTCTATGTTCGATGTTTCCCTCTTACTTATAAGATCCACATAATTGTTCAGGGAATTATTGAGTCCCTCGGTGGCCATCTTCATATAATCCAAGGTTTCCAAAATTTCCTTATCTTCAATTTTGCTCATATCCAAAAACCCAAATATGGATAATAAATTGTTTACTGGAGACCTTAAATCATGGGATGTGGTATAATTGAGTTGTTTCAACTCATGGTTTTTATCCACCAAGTTGATCAGATGCTCAATACGCTCTTTTTCCAGTTTCTTTTTATGGGTTATATTTTTGGCAATGGCATATACCAATTTTTCATTCTCCAAGGGTATGGAAGTCCAATGCAACCAAATTATCTCCCCTGTTTTAGAGACGTATCTATTTTCGTAATTGACCAAGGGCACATTCTTTATCAAATTCTCCCTATATCTACCCGTCAGGTCCCTATCTTCCTCATGGATGAACTCCTGTATTTTCCTGGAAAACAACTCCTCTTCGGTATAGCCCAAGAGTTGCACCAAAGCTGGATTTACTTTTTTAAAATAGCCGTCATAACCAGCTATACATAATAAATCCATGGAAAGATTAAAAAAAGGTTCCAGACTAAGGTTATCGGTTTCTTGCATGCTGTTGTTATGATAATGGTAATATACGTTTTTTAACCAAACAAAATAAATACTAGTGCTTGTCCTGCCCAAGGCCAGACTATTAGGTAAGCTCTTCACAAATTCAAAAAACTGCCATTATCAATCCCATCACGAACATATGGGTATAAACAAAAAAACCGCAGTTAAAATGAATGCGGTCTTCTGGAATTATTTTTGGCTTCTATGCCTTTCCCGTGCCAACAAGGTATTTTTTAACAACATGGCGATCGTCATTGGTCCCACACCTCCAGGAACTGGAGTAATATAAGAAGCCTTCTTGCTCACATTTTCAAAATCCACATCCCCCGTTATATAATAACCTCTCTCTTTGGTGTCGTCCGGAACTCTGGTGATGCCAACATCAATGATTACGGCATCATCCTTCACCATTTCGGCTTTTAAAAAGTTGGGCACTCCCAATGCGGAGATAACTATATCGGCCTGTGATATAATCTGGGTAATATTTTTGGTATGGCTATGCGTAAGGGTTACGGTGGAATTTCCAGGCCAACCTTTTCTTCCCATAAGAATACTCATTGGTCTACCTACAATATGGCTCCGACCAATAACTACGGTATGCTTTCCCTTTGTCTCCACCTTATATCTTTCCAAGAGTTCCAATATCCCAAAAGGCGTGGCAGGAATAAAAGTGCTCATATCCAGGGCCATTTTTCCAAAGTTGGTCGGATGGAATCCGTCCACATCCTTATCCGGATCCACCGCCAACAAGACACGTTGTGTATTGATCTGCTCTGGCAAAGGCAATTGAACAATAAATCCGTCTATATCCTCATTCTTGTTGAGTTCTTCTATTTTGTTCAACAACTCCTGTTCCGAGGTGGTGCTTGGCAACTGTACCAAGGTAGATTCGAATCCTACTTTCTCACAGGACCTTACCTTGCTACCAACATAGGTAAGACTGGCACCGTCGTTCCCCACGATAACCGCTGCCAAATGTGGCACCTTTTCACCACGCTCCCTCATTTTAGCTACCTCAGCGGCTATTTCCTCCTTTATTTGATTCGATACTTTTTTACCGTCTAAAATTTCCATTCATTTAAAGTTTAATGTTCAAGGTTGTTGTTTGTTGAATTTTGACCCCTTGTACTCTGATCGGGACAAGTAACTAATAAAGGAGCTGATTTTTTTTTTACTTTCCAAAAGAACCAATTCGTAAAGAACCTCGAAAGAGGATCTGTTAATATGATTTCTATCCAATACTCTATAAAGTTGGGAACGTAGTTCACCACATGAAGCTTTTGCTATTCTTAAAAATTAAATAAATTCGCGATTGCCATTGCGCTCGAACCCTTCTGAAATATTATCCATAATTGATCCAGAACCTTTGTCCATCTGATTCCTAAGAGCATAATTGCTGCCTAAAGAAGTGGTTTCAAAAATTTGATGTACTTTATTACATATCTCCCGAGCCAACTGCCATATTACCAAATCTTCAAACCTTTCAACCTTTGCCATTAGGACATCTATTTTATACTTTGCTCCTGCAATCTGAAACCTCGAACCTGGAACCTTTGACTTTCAATTTCGAACAACCCTACTTCATCCCCTTCATGGCCCCCATCATCTGCATCATCTTTTTGCCGCCGCCGCCCTGCATCATCTTCATCATCTTGCTCATTTGATCAAATTGCTTCAGCAATTGATTTATTTCCTGAATACTGGTACCACTACCTTTGGCTATCCTCTTTTTTCGACTGGCGTTCAATTTAGCCGGGGTAGATCGTTCATCCGGGGTCATGGAATGTATAATGGCCTCTATATGTTTAAAGGCATCATCATCTATATCCAAGCCTTTTAAAGCTTTTCCTGCTCCAGGAATCATCCCCATAAGATCTTTAAGGCTACCCATCTTTTTTATTTGCTGGATCTGGCTTAAAAAGTCATCAAAACCAAATTTATTCTTGGCTATCTTCTTCTGGATTTTCCTGGCCTCCTCCTCATCAAACTGCTCTTGGGCCCTTTCCACCAAAGACACCACATCCCCCATACCAAGGATTCGTTCGGCCATACGGGAAGGGTAAAAGACATCTATGGCATCCATTTTTTCCCCCGTACCTATAAACTTAATGGGCTTGTTTACGACAGATTTAATGGAAATAGCGGCACCACCACGGGTGTCCCCATCCAATTTTGTTAATATGACCCCGTCAAAATTAAGAACGTCGTTAAAGGATTTGGCAGTATTAACAGCATCCTGTCCTGTCATGGAATCTACCACGAACAGGGTTTCCTGAGGCTGTATGGCTTTATGGATATCGGCAATTTCATTCATCATTTGCTCATCCACTGCCAAACGACCTGCCGTATCAATAATAACTACATTAAAACCATTGGCCTTTGCATGGGCAATACCTGCTTTTGAGATGGCAACGGGGTCATTATTTCCCCGGTCCGAAAAAACCTCAACACCAATCTGCTCCCCTACTACATGAAGTTGGTCTATCGCAGCAGGCCTATAAACATCACAGGCCACCAACAAAGGTTTTTTTGTCTTTTTGGTTTTAAGATAATTGGCCAATTTTCCTGAAAAGGTAGTTTTACCGGAACCCTGTAGACCGGACATTAGGATTACGGAGGGCGTACCGGATAAATTGATGCCCTCAGCGTCTCCGCCCATAAGCTCAGTAAGCTCGTCCTTCACCAATTTTACCATCAACTGGCCTGGCTGAAGGGAGGTCAATACATCCTGTCCCAATGCTTTTTCCTTTACCTTATTGGTAAACTCCTTGGCAATTTTAAAGTTGACATCCGCATCCAAAAGTGCCCTACGCACCTCCTTTAAGGTTTCCGCAACATTGATCTCTGTAATTTGTCCATGTCCTTTTAGAACATGTAACGCCTTATCCAACTTTTCACTTAAATTATCAAACATAGTCTTACTGTATTATCAGGAAAGCGCAAATTTAAGAATAACTGCCGTAAGTGTGAAGCCTGGGATGAAAAATATAAAAGTAAAAAAAGGGCAGCTTCCTGAGGAAGCCACCCTTTTCCAAAAATTGGGGCAAAATTTTTATTTCTTTTCTAAAACAAGAACTTCTATGTTGTTCCCATTAATCATCTTTAACTCTACGCGATCATTGGTAATGGAGACAATTTTCCAGTCGTCCATTAAGACTTGCATGGCCGTAGCCAAGCCAAAATTAAGGTAACATTTCAGCTCTCCTTCACTATCCCTTATTATTCTCCAGAGTCCCGGATAGGCTGGTCCGGTTTCGCCTGTGGTAACATTCACGGCTAGTTCGGCCTGAAAGTCGAAGACAAAAGCTGCATAATTTTGGGTTTCATCATTATCGCCCTCCATATATTTTGCAATTATCCATTCTCCGCCCATCATGATATTCCTAATCTCGGCAACATCTTCATCGTCGGCGTTATTATCACAAACCCTTTCCAAGATTAGTTCATAATTCCCATCTTCTATAGTAAACTTTAAACGTTTATCCCTAAGATCGGACAATAACCATTCAAAACTCACCCCTGGCTCGTCCCCCATGGTAATGGCCATTACCAAACGCCCTTGGGCATTGTTCGTAATAGCCCAGCTACCTTCTGACATATCGGATTCGTTGCTCAAAGTAACCACCCCCTCGGCCTGAAAAGCGAACTCGTACCCCAATAACCTATCAAGGTCTTCGTTGTTCAGCATTACCTTTTTTATGACCCAGCTACACTCTTTTAAAATTTCCCTCAAGGTATCCGGTGTGTTATCTACGATATCACATGCCTTTTTCATTATTATCCGCTCCCCTTCACCGGCATACAACTTAATTTTACCATCGTCCAGATCATAAACAAACCACTCCAGGTCAAAATCGGCCAAGGCTTCAAAGTCCAACTTCAACAAGACCCTGTTCTCTCCAATTCTGGTACTCCAGGTTCCCGTTAAACTGTTCCCTGCCCTATCTTTCATTACGACCTTTCCGTCATCGGTAAAATTCATTACGTAATCAAAATACTGACCTGTATTGTCTATATTGGCCCGTATTACTTCATTCACCAACCATGGGCAGGCCACTAGGTACTCTTCCAAACGCTCTTGGGTAAAGTCATCATCATAATCGTCGTCGTCGTCCTCATCACATTCACTTTTGGCCGTTTCAATGGCATTGGCCAGTTCGGCATTATTGCTTACACTAATTTTAGTATCATCATATAATTCCAATGTAATAGGGAAATCAAAACTAAGTAGGTCATCATCACCACGTTCGGCGAAATAGCGTCTTAATTGCATATCATTTTCTACGGTAACATTCCCTGTTTGCTGTAGATTGATATCAAAGGAATATACAACAATAGGGTACACAAAATCTATACATTCTATATCATCGTCATCCCCACCTTCAACACACTCTTCAACCTTTTCACGAAGTTGTTCCTTGTTACTTATAGTTACTTCCGTATAATCCGACAAGGTAATCTGTATTGGGAAAATAATTTCCAAGATATCATCATCTACCTCTACCTCATTAAAAAGCTGCTTTATCAACTTTAAATCTTCAATAGCATCTATTTTAACTTCCAGGCCATTTACATTTACCATATATGGAAAGTTGATTGCAATACAACTTGCTCCATCCACAATATTGTCATAAGAACCATCTTTGGACGACGTTCTTTTAATTAGTTGTGCCGTACTGGAACTTGCCAATATGGCTTCCTGGTTATCCTCTCCAGGCAATTCTTCAAACTCTTCCTGACAAGAAGTGAAATTTAATGCCACCAGAAGTAGGCTCCCGTACATTAAATATGACATAAACTTTTTCATAACGATTTGGTTTTTATTTGTTCGTATATATCTAAAACAACCCACTTTTAAAATACCCTACCTAATTTTTTGTTTTTTTTAAAATATCTTTGAAAAAATAAAACAGGAAGGATTGAAAGCTATCAAAGAAGAACATGTATGCGAGGATAAAGTTTACGCTTCAATCTTTAGCACCCATTCCAAAACGGTTTTTAATTACATATATTATAAGTTCGGCAATGAGGAAAAAGCGTATGACGTTGTACAAGAGGCCTTTATGAAATTATGGGAAAACTGTTCCAAGGTTGCACCGGACAAGGCCAAGTCCTATGTATATACCATTGCAAACAATTTATACCTGAATGTTATAAAAGCGGAAAAAGTAAGATTAAAATACGCACCGGATACCAATGCAATTGTAAATGAATCCCCGGAATTTTTATTGGAGGAACAGGAATATAAAGAAAAATTGGAACGTGCATTGGCTGCTTTGCCAGAAAACCAACGTACCACCTTTTTGTTAAATAGGATAGATGGAAAGAAATATGCGGAAATCGCGGAAATGGAGGGGGTAAGTGTAAAAGCTATTGAAAAAAGGATGCACTTGGCCTTAAAAACACTTAGGGACCAGATTGAAGGGATATAGGACAAAGAATTGAATACGGAGTAATGAGTAAATGGGCAATTGGGGTATTTTAACCTATTTAGGGTTAGAAAATTATCATTTTATACAGCAATCCCAAGACACGACACAAATATCGCTATACTAGTAGTAATTGTTAATTGTTAATTGAAAAGTAGGGTATTTTCAGTTTTGATTGTTATACCTATATAAAGCTAGAAACCATGCAGGAAAATTATTTGGCAAAATGGCTCAACAACGAACTCACGCAAGAGGAGTTGGTTAAGTTTAAAGAGACCGAAGAGTATGCCTCGTACATAAAACTACGGGAAGCCACCAATAATTTGGCAGCGCCTGATTTCAACATGGCCAAGGCTTGGGATGACCTCAACAAACACAAGGCTTCCACCAAGAAAAAAGTAATTAATCTTAATCCATATAAGAAATATTTGGGCATAGCCGCTGCCATTACCTTGATTTTTGTTGCCTCCTTTTTGTACTATGGCAACTTGAACGAGGAAATAAGTACACAATATGCAGAAAGGACGGAAATATTGCTTCCAGATGCTTCGGAAGTTAGACTGAATGCAGATTCCCAAATTTCGTACAGCAAAAAGAATTGGACAAAAAAAAGGGACATAGCACTAAACGGAGAAGCTTATTTTAAGGTAGCCAAAGGAAAGCGGTTTACCGTAACAACGGAGCAAGGAACCGTAACCGTTTTGGGTACCCAATTTAATGTAGAAAACAGAAAAGGCTATTTTGAAGTAGCCTGCTACGAAGGTCTGGTAAGTGTTGTGTACAACAAGCAAGAAATTAAACTCCCAGCTGGCAATTCATTGGTGGTCATAAACGGAGAATTACAGGCCTTAAAAATACCAAATACAAAGGAACCCTCCTGGATAAGGAACGAAAGTAGTTTTAAAAGTATTCCCTTGAAATTTGTTTTGGATGAATTTCAAAGACAATTTAATATTGAGGTCTCTACCAAAAACATAGATACCAATCAATTATTTACAGGATCCTTTAGCAATACGGATAAGGAATTGGCGTTGCAAAGTATTAGTACTCCTTCTCAGATCATGTATAAACTAGAGGGGAATAAAGTGCTGTTCTATGCTGAAACGCCATAAAGACCTTGTATTTCTTGTTGCCCTTTGTTTATCCCTTCTTTTCCCTTATTCCAACCGGGCACAAGATAATAGTGCGCCAAAAGCAAATCTAATCAGTTATTTGGAAGAACTGGAACGGGAGTTCAACATAAAATTCTCCTATGCCGATCAGGACTTGCAACAATTGCAATTTTCTATTCCGGATACCAATTCCCTACCCCAAATACTTGACGAGCTTCGCAGTCAGACCCTATTGGACATCACTAAGCTCAATGATCGTTATTTTGCCATATCCAAAAGTAAGTTCATAGATATCTGTGCCAAGGTGATGGATAATTTTGAGAACAGCACCATCATGAATGCTACCGTGCAGGTTTTGGGCAACAATATATCGCAAATTACCGATCTTGAGGGGCAGTTTAGAATTAAGCAGGTGCCTAGAAATGCCAATATCGCCATAAAACACCTTGGTTTTAAGACCAAATATTTAAGTGCGGAAGAACTCCTGGACAATAATCCATGCAAGACCGTATTATTGTCTCCAAATTATCAGCAACTGGAAGAAGTTGTTGTCTATCAATTCCTTACAACCGGTATCACTAAAGAACCGGATGCCAGCATTGAACTCAACACGGACAAATTTGGAATTTTACCCGGTCTTATAGAACCTGATGTACTGCAGACCATACAAGCATTGCCCGGAATTAAGAGTGTGGACGAGACCGTGTCCGACATCAATGTGAGGGGAGGTACCAACGACCAAAATTTAGTATTGTGGGATGGTATAAAAATGTACCATTCAGGACATTTTTTTGGTTTAATTTCTGCTTTTAACCCCTATTTGATAGATAATGTAAATATCATAAAAAATGGGACCAGCGTGCAATATGGTGATGGAGTGAGCAGTGTAATCAATATAAAGACCAGAAATAACATCAACGATTCATTCGTGGGAGGGGCAGGATTTAATTTATTGAGCGGCGATGTATTTGGACAGCTACCCTTTTCCGAGAAAGTTTCCGTTCAGTTTTCCGGTAGACGTTCTACCACAGATTTTATAAATACCCCTACCTACAATCGGTTTTTTGACAAAGTGTTTCAGGACAGTGAGGTCAAGGAAAATGGCAATTCAACCAATGCCGAAAATACAGTTAGGGACGAAGATTTCTATTTCTACGATTTTACGGGCAAATTGCTTTACGACATCAGTGAAAACCAGAAGGCGAGACTTAGTTTTATCAATACCAACAACCACCTTAATTACTCGGAAAAAACGGAGGATGCCACGGCCAAAAGTCTATTGGATCAAACCAATCTTTCCTTTGGAGGAAGCTTGGAAAGTAAATGGACTCCCAACTGGAGTACCCATTTAAACCTGTATTACACCCGCTACAATTTGGATTCCCAAAACATCCCTTCCCAATCCCAGCAACTTTTTCAGAGTAACCAGGTTTTGGAAAAGGCGATAAAATTGAACACCAAATACCACTTTGGCCCAAACCTTAATTGGTTGAACGGATATCAACTTAATGAGGTGGGCATAACCAACTTTACCCAAGTGAGCCAACCCCCATACAAGAGCAATATAAAAGGGGTGATTATGACGCATTCCCTATTTTCCGAGTTGGATTATAGATCCAAAAATGAAAAATTCAATGCCAGAGGCGGACTAAGATTAAATTACATTAAAAACTTAAAGACCTTTAAAACCTTTGACGAGTTTATTCTAGAACCCAGATTAAACTTAAATTATGCTTGGACAGAAGAGCTTAAGACCGAATTACTTGGAGAATTTAAAAGTCAGTCCACCAACCAAATAATAGATTTGGAACAAAATTTTTTGGGAATTGAAAAAAGGCGATGGATACTTTCGGACAACGAAATATTACCTATTACCAAAAGCAAACAAATATCCCTTGGACTAAATTATGACAAAAATACGCTTTATGTAGGTGTTGAAGGCTTTTACAAGAAGGTGGATGGCATAAGTACTGCTACACAGGGGTTTCAAAACCAATATCAATTTAATGGCGAAATAGGAAAATACGACATATCCGGAATCGAATTCTTGATCAATAAAAAAACAACAACCTATAGCACCTGGCTCAGTTACGCCTATAACACCAACAATTATACTTTTGAGAATATAACGCCCCACCAATTCCCCAACAATTTGGACATTAGGCACACCATAAGCTTTGCCGGCACCTATACTTACAAGAGCTTTAGAATGGGGCTTGGTGCCAATTACCATACGGGAAGACCATATACCAAACCACAGGAAGGCAACAACTCTATTATCCTGGATGTTTTCCCCAATCAAATCAATTATGAGGAGCCAAATAGTAGTAGACTCCCAGCCTACCTCAGGGCAGATGCTTCGTTTATCTACAACTTCAAGATAAGCCAAGGAATAAAATCGTCCGTAGGGGCTTCCGTCTTAAACCTATTGAATAAAAAGAATATCCTTAATATCTATTACAGGATAAATGAACAAAACGAAATTGAAACTATAGAAAGAGTTTCATTAGGCATTACCCCCAACTTTAGTTTCCGAATGAGCTTTTAGTTTTTCCAATATGTTCCTTGCAAAATAAATAAAGACGGGTAACTGTTTTAGAACCTTGTTGTTTACACAACTTGGATTTTTACCATAAAAAGGCACTTTCAGGAGTTAGCTTAATTTTGTAGAACACATAGAATATTAACTGCCCTTAGATTTTATTTAGGGTCATTTTTTTATGCCCGATCATGATTTTTGGACAGGAGGTATGCTCTTG